>JBFLYY010000258.1:0-6974 GCA_040756495.1 Thermodesulfobacteriota bacterium
GAGTTGGTGGCCAGGCTCAACGAATCCGGCTTCGAGTGCCGTCCCATCGTTGCCGGCAATTTCACGAAGAACGAAGTCATGAAATATTTCGATGCCGAGGTGGTGGGGAAACTGCCCAACGCCGACCATATCGACCGGAACGGCTTGTTCATCGGCAACCACCACTATCCCATTCCCGAGGCGATCATGGATCTCGACCGCCTGCTGCACTCTCTTGCCCGGAGTCGCTAGGGCCAGTCGGGCCGGCGCAACCACCATCAGCACAGTGCCGCGTCGCCCGCACCAGGCGTCGCCGCGTTGGTCGTCTTCGTGTGCCGCGCCTCAATCGCTGATGTGCGTTTCGGCGAACTGGGCCAGCACCTCGTGGATCTTCACCGGCGGCGGCACGTCGAAGTAGTGGTCCACCACCACGTGGCCGATCTCGTGGGCAATCACCCGCAACTTCACATCGCGGATCGAGAGGTACATGGTCTTCTGCTTCGGGGCATAGAAGGCGATGTAGTTCACCTCCTTGCCGAAAGACTCCCGGTATTGGCGCTGCACCTCGCGGGCGTCGGGCAGGAGGATGAGGGTGAAGCGGAGGTTCCTCGGGTACATCTCCAGCACCGCCATCACCTTCTCGACGATGTTGTTCAGCTTGTTGCGCACCTCATCCTGCATCGTCACCTGCTGGGGGCGCCGGCCGAGGGAGAAGAGGCCGCCGGCCGGCACCACCTCCGCGTTGAAGGCGTGGAGGAGCGCTTCGTCGGCGTAAACGATCCGGGCGTAACGGGTTTCCATCTCGTCGGCCCCGACGGAGGCTGCGAGCAAGAGGGTCGCCGCCAGGAGCGTGCCGATAGCTATGCCGACCCGGAGGAAGGCCATGGGGGTTGGGTTACTGCTCCCGAATGGTGAAGTCGTCGAGGAGTTGCCGGAGTTGGCCATTGACGCCGGCCAGTTCCTGGAGCACGATCCTGGCCTTGTCGCAGTCGCCGGTCCCGCCACTGTCCAAGTCGTGGAGGTGCTGTTCCATCCGCCGGGTCAGGTGGCGCATCTCGAGAATCCTGCTCGAAAGCACGGCGTTGAGCTGGTTGAGTTTCTCCGCCAGGGCCTGCCCTTCGTCCTTGCGGCGCAGGAAAATCGCCGCCGCGAAGTTGCCGTCGATCATCGCCTCCACCGAGCGCTCCAGCTTGTAGAGCGGGCCCGCAACCCGGTGCGAGAGGAAGATGGCGATGATCGTCACCACAAGCCCGCCCACCAGGACAAAGAGCCATTGGGCCGTGAAGAACTTGAGGAAGAGCACCCGCGGCGTGGTGCCGACCTGGAGGGTGTAGTTGTCGTAGGAGATGCTCATGGTGTTGGCGGTGAACATGCCGAAGAGCAGGGAGAAGAGCGCGGTGCCGACCACGACCATGGCAAAGTAGAGGAGCACCTGGCGGCCCTGCAGCTCTTTGTTGATCAGGTAGTTGCGCCGCTTGTACGGTTTATTCATGGCTGGTCTCCGGCTTGACGTGGACGGTGATGGCGGCGGCTTCCCGCAGGCCGGCGAGCCAGTCGCTCATCGCCTTCTCGCGCTTGTACTGGTGGATCACGGTGGCGGTCGCGGTGGGGGAAAGCATCTGGCCGGTGGCGGCGGGATCGTCTTCGAGGGCGGCGATGCGGTAGGTTTCGTAGTGGTCGCCGGCCGCCAGAGGGGCGGTCGGGGTGCCGACCTCAACAGCCAGCAGGGCGGCCTTCAGTTCACCGGCCAGATCCTCGAAGGAGACGACGGTCGTCTGTTCCCGGGTTGGCCGCTGGCCCGAGGCCTCCTTCTTCGTGGGAAAGGAGGCGATGGCCAGGTGGAGGGTGTGGCCGGCGAGTTGGCGGAAACGACCGAGTTCCGCTTCGGTGGCCACTGCCGGCAGGGTGGCGTAGCGCCGTTCCATCAGCAGCTTGATCAGCGACTGTTCGTAGAAATTCTGCACCGACTGGCGGAAGGATTCCTCCCGGTCGAGCCCCAGGCGCTTGGCCTCCTGGATGAGCAGTTCCTTGGTGATGAGGGCCTGGATGAACTCCTCGCCGGGCTGGGCGGTGAAGGGGTCTTGCACCCCGCCGCGGGCCTGGTATTTCTGGTTGAACTCCGCCCGGGTGATGACGCGGTCGTTGATCCGGATGGCGATGTCCTCGGGGGCGGTGGCGGCCGGGAAGAAGCGGTAGGCAAGGAAGGAGGCGGAGAAAAGCAGGATGAAGATGCCGATGGCGTAGAGATATCGCATGGGCCCTCCCTGATGGGCGTGGCCAGCGGACGCGATGGCGATTAGGCTGGCGCATTCTTTTCCATTTGGTTTACAATGCGCCCTTTGCTTCTGTCAACATGATTGGCAACGGGAGGCCCTTCCGGCTGGGCGGCTCACGGCTGCCGAGGCGTAAGGAATGGCGCAGGACCAAGGGTTGCGAATAGACCTTCCCGCCGGCACCGTGCCGGTACGACCGGTTTTCTTCGTTCCGGGCTGGGGTTTCGATGGCCGGGTGCTGGCATTGGCCCCCGACCTGCCGTGGCTTGCGCCGCTGGGGCTGGTGGCGCCCCGCACCTTTGCCGACCAGCTGCACGAGTGGCTCCTGGCCCAAGGAATCGCGGCGGTGGATCTGGTGGGCTGGTCCCTTGGCGGCTATTGCGCCCTGGAGTTTGCCAGCCGTTATCCGGCGCAGGTGGCCTCGCTCACCCTCCATGGGGTGCGGCAGCGGTGGCCGGCCGCCGAGGTCGCGGCCCTGGAGGCGGCCCTGGCGGCGGAGCCGCGCGCCTTCCTCTCTTCCTTCTACCGCAAATGTTTTCTGGGGTACAAGGCGGCGCATCGGCGGTTCCTGGCGGAGATGGAAGCCCATTATCTCGATTCGGCCGATCCGGACACGTTGCGGCAAGGGCTCCGCTATCTGGCCGAGTTCGCGCTGCCGGAGCGGGCTCCCTGCGAGACCCTCTGCTGCCATGGCAGGCGCGACGTGATCGCGCCCATTGGTGAACGGCTGACCCTGGTCGGCGCCCAGCAGGTCACCCTGGAGCATGCGGGCCATCCGCTCTTTCTCGAGGACGGAGTGGTCCGGCCCGGCATCCAGCGCAAGCGCACGATCCAGGCCCGTTTTTCCAAGGCCGCGGCCACCTACGACCAACATGCCGACGTGCAGGCGGAACTGGCCGCCGTCCTGAGCGCCGGTCTTGATGCCGGCGCGGCGGTCGAATCCGTCCTGGAACTGGGTTGCGGCACCGGCAACTACACGGCGCAACTGGCCCGGAAGTTTCCGGCCGCCCGGCTGATCGCCCTCGACTTTTCCTCTGCCATGGTGGCGCTGGCGCGGCAGAAAGTCGGGGAGAGGCCGCGGGTCGATTTCCTCTGCGCCGATGCCGAAGCCTTTCTTGCCGCCGGCCAGGGGCGCTTCGACCTCGTCACCTCCAATGCCACCCTCCAGTGGTTCGAGGAGCCGGAACGTGGCTGCCAGGGGATTCGCACCCTGCTGGCGCCAGGGGGGTTTTTCTGGGGCTCGATCTTTGGCCGCGAGACCTTGCACGAGTTGGAGGAGGGACTGCGCCACGTCTTTGCTGGCAGGGTCCATGCCCCGGCCAGTCGCTTCCTCGCCCGGGAGGAATTGGCCGCCCTCCTCAACCGCGTCTTTGAAGAGGTCGAGATCCGCGAGCTTCGGCTGACCAGGCAGTATGCGACTCTCACGGATTTGCTCCATCATTTCAAGAAGACCGGCACCGGCGGCTGGCATGGGGGAGCGCCATTTCTGGGCAAGCAACGCCTGGCCGCGCTGGAGCAGTGGTTTTTCGCCCGCTACGGCGGCTTTTGTCTCACCTTTCAAATTTTTCTGGTGCGTTGCCAATGAAACAATCCCTCTTTGTCACTGCCACGGATACCGGCGTGGGCAAGACCCTGGTCTGCGGCCTGCTCTGCCGTTTCCTCAAGGAGCAGGGGATCGATGTCGGGTACCAGAAGTGGGCGAGTACCGGCGGCCTGACCTCGCCGGACCTGGAGCGCGTGGCCGGGTTGGCCGGTGGCCCTCTTCCGCCCTTTGATCCCGAGGCGCAGGTGCCCTATCGTTTTGCCTTTCCCGCCTCGCCCCACCTGGCCGCGGAGATGGAGGGGCGGGTGGTGGAGGCGGATCGGATCGCGGAGGCGTTCCGCGTTGCGCAAGCGGCGTGCGACGTGTTGGTGGTGGAAGGGGTGGGCGGGGCAATGGTGCCGCTTACTCGCGAACTGCTGCTGGTTGACCTCCTGGCCCGCCTCCGCTTGCCGACCTTGATCGTGGCCAGGAGCGGCCTCGGTACCCTCAACCACACCCTGCTTACCATCGAGGCCTTGCGCCGCCGCGAGATGCCCATCCTCGGCGTGGTGTGCACCGATTCCGTCCCCGGCGAGGAGGAGGCCATCGTGGCCGACAACCTGCGGACCATCGCCGGGATGGGAGAGGTGGAACTCTTCGGGCGCCTGCCGTGGGCCACGGAACCACCCGAACTGCATCACCATTTCGCCTCCATCGGCGCGGCGATTCTCGCCCGGCTTCAGGCATAAAAAAAGGGAGAGCCGCCATGGTGGCGCTCTCCCTCGGCAGAACAGGGTCTGCTTGTCTTAGACGGTCAGATCGTTGCGTACCGTCTTGCGCGGGCCGCCGTGGCCGGCGCTGCTCCAGTCGCGGATCGGAGCGATGCGGTTCATGTCCGCCCCCTTGCCGATCCGCTCCAGGCGGTCGTAGATCGACTGCCAGATGCAGGGCACGTCCTTGTGGATCTCGCAGCGGCCGTTCACCGAGCCGCCGCAGGGGCCGTTCATCAGGCTCTTGGCGCAGCGGGCCACCGGGCAGAGGCCGCCGGTGAGGTGCAGCACGCAGTTGCCGCAGCCGGCGCACTGCTCGCTCCACACCCCCTGCTCGGCCGAGCCGCCGAAGGCGGTGGTGTTCACCGCCGGATAGACCTTGTCGCAGGGGCGAAGGTTGGCGATGAAGTTCACGCCCACGCCGCAGGCCATGGAGACGATGGCATCGTACCGGCCGTCCCACTGGTCGATGGCGTCCACGTATTCCTTGTCGCACTGGCGCACCAGGGTGGCCTCGATCACCTCGCATTTCTGGCCCGCCTTCATCTTGCCGAGGCGGATGAGGGAGGCGAGGATCTCCACCTCGCGCTCGCCGCCGGCGGAACAGACGGTGACGCAGCCGCGGCAGCCCAGGACCAGGATGCGCTTGGCATCCGAGACCATCTCGACGATTTCGTTCAGAGGTTTGCGTTCGGCGATGATCATTGTGCTCCTCCCTTAAACGGGCTCGGGCCCAGGGCGGTTACGGTTTCGTGCATCTGCTGGCCGGCCTGGACGAATTCCGGATGGAGGCCGCGCTCCATGTGGAACATGGCCACGCGTTCCGGCTCGACCCCCAGTTCGGCCAGGGCCTGCTTTACGGCGGCGACCCTCTTCGCGGCCCGCTGGCTGCCCATGACGTTGTGGCACTTGTCGGCCGGGCAGCCCACCATGTAGACGCCGTCGGCGCCATTTTCAAAGGCCTTGAGCAGGGTGGTCACTTCGAGCTTGCCGCCGCAGGCCAGGCGGTTGATGGTGATGTTGGCCGGAAAGCCGTCGGCGACGATGCCGCCCTGGTTCTCGGCGCAGGACTGCTGGGCGGTGTAGTGGCAACAGAATGCCTGGATGTCGGGAACGAATGCCATCGCTTTCACCTCACTTGCCGGCGGAGCAGGCGGCAAGCAGCCGCTCGTCTTCGGATTGGTTGAGTCGGATCGCCTGGGCCGGGCATTCCGTGGCGCAGATGCCGCAGGCGCGGCACTGCTTCGGATCGATGGCCGCCTTGCCTTCCTTGTCGATCTGCGGGATCCGCCAGGGGCAGACGCGCACGCAGGTGAGGCAGGCAACGCAGAGGTCGCGTTCCACGGTGGCGGCCTTGCCCTTGGCGATCAGGTCGTCCACGGTGACGTAGCCTTGCTCCATGGCGAGAGCCCGCAAGGCGCCGATGATGTCGGCGAAACGGACATCCTGCGGGCAGACGAAGACGCAGCTCCTGCACTTGGAGCAGAACCAGAGCAGGTCCGCGGCAAGCAGCTTCTCCTTGAGCCCCATGCGGATCATGTGCACGATCCGGCGCGGGTCGAAGTCGGGAATGGCCTGGCTCACCGGGCAGGCGCCGCTGCATGCCCCGCAGGAGTAGCAGCGGTTCAGGTGCTCGCCGCCGGGCTGCGCGGTGACCTCGGCGCTGAAGGCCGGGTTGATCTCTTTGCTGGTAATCGCCATACAAAAGCCCCTTCAATAAGAACCCTTGTTGCCCGCCCGGTCGGTGCCGGGCAGGATATGTTTCGATGTTAAGGCCGCATCAGGGCGCGGCAACCGCAGGATGACCCGCCCGAAGCCGGAAAGTAGGGGGCTGGTCACAAGAGCGTCGAATGCTACCCAAAAGCGGATGTTTTGTCAACCAACTGGTTAAATAGGCGCAAAACCTTGTCGCACAAGGGCCGGCAGCGAGGCCGTCCAAAAAAAACGGAGCGGCCTACACCAGAAAACGGAACTCGCCCTTGCCGAGCAGATCCTGGAGATGGAGGATGCCGGCCAGGCGGCCGTCCGGGGTGGTCACCGGCAGCACCGTGATCTCGTGGCGCTGCATGATGCTCAGGGCATCGGCGGCCAGGAGGTCGGGCTCGATGCACTTGGGGTTGGCGGTCATCGCCTCGCCAAGCTGCATGGTTTCGAATTGGCACCCCTTGCTCAGGAGGCGGCGCAGGTCGCCGTCGGTGAGGATGCCCTGCACCATGTCGTCGCCGTTCATGACGAGCACCGCGCCCAGGTTCTTGCTGTTGAGTTCCCGGATCGCCTCGGTGAGCGGGGTGGTGGCGGGCACCCTGGGCACGGCCGCGCCGGTGAGCATCACCTCGGCCACCCGCACCTTGAGCCGTTCTCCCAGGCTGCCGCCGGGGTGGTTGCGCCGGAAATCCCGCTCGTTGAACTCCTTGCGATTGAGGAGCACCA
>JBFLYY010000259.1:0-2587 GCA_040756495.1 Thermodesulfobacteriota bacterium
CGACGTGGTCCTGAACCAGCTCTACAAGCTCACCCCGCTCCAGAAGAGCTTCGGCATCATCCTCCTTTCCATCGTCAACAACCGGCCGGAGATCCTGAACATCCGGGACATCCTCGACCACTTCCTTCTCCACCGCAAGACCATCGTTTACCGCCGCACCGCCTACGACCTCAAGAAGGCGGAGGAAAAGGCCCATATCCTCGAAGGGTTGAAGATCGCCATCACCAACCTCGACGCGGTGGTGGAACTGATCAAGCAGTCCGCCAACCCGCAGGAGGCGCGGAGCGGCCTGATGGAGCGCTTCGGCCTCACCGAGATCCAGGCCCAGTCCATTCTGGAGATGCGCCTCCATCGCCTCACCGGTCTCGAGCGCGAGAAGATCATCCAGGAATACGAGGCCCTGCTGCGCGAGATTGCCTGGCTCAAGGAGGTCTTGGGCGACGAGCGACTGGTGATGAAGATCATCCGCGACGAGTTCACCGCCATCCGCGAGCAGTACGGCGATACCCGCCGCACCGAGATCATCGAGGCGCCGGACGAGATCCTGCCGGAAGACATGATCGCCGTGGAAGAGATGGTGGTCACCGTCACCCACGAGGGCTACATCAAGCGCAACCCCTCCGACCTCTACCGGGCCCAGCGCCGGGGCGGCAAGGGCATCCGCGGCATGAGCACCAGCGAGGACGACTTCGTCAGCCAGATGTACGTGGCCCTGACCCACGACACCTTCCTCTTCTTCACCACCCGGGGCCGCGTCTTCTGGCGCAAGGTGTACGAGATTCCGCTCGGCAGCCGCACCGCCCGCGGCAAGGCGGTGGTCAACCTGCTGGAACTCGGCGAGGGCGAAAAGGTGGCCGCCATCCTGCCGGTGAAGTCCTTTGTCCTCAACGAGGGCGAGGAGCGCTACATCATGATGGTGACCAAGAAGGGCATCGTGAAGAAGACGGTGCTTTCCGAGTTCGAGCGGCCCATCCGGCGCGGCAAGATCGCGCTCACCATCCGCGAGGACGACGAGATCCTGGCCGCGGTTCTCACCTCGGGCAAGGATGAGATCCTCTTTGCCTCGAAGAACGGCATGGCGGTGCGCTTTAAAGAGACCGACGTGCGGCCCATGGGCCGGACCGCCACCGGCGTCAAGGGCATCACCCTGGCCCCGGCCGACGAACTCGTTGGGGTCGAGGTGCTCACCGGCGACCCGGCGGCCACCATCCTCATGGTCACCGAGAACGGCTTTGGCAAGCGGACCGACGTGGAGGAATACCGCCTGATCAAGCGCGGCGGCAAGGGGGTCATCTCCATCAAGGCGAGCGAGCGCAACGGCCTGGTGGTGGGAGCCATGCAGGTGACCGACGCCGACGAGATCATGATGATCACCAACGGCGGCAAGATCATCCGCACCCGCATGGCGGACCTGCGGGTCATCGGCCGCAACACCCAGGGCGTGCGCCTCTTCAACCTCGCCGAGGGCGAGCGGGTGGTGGCCCTGGACCGGGTGGCCGAACCGGGCGAGGACGAGGTTATCGAGGGCGAGATCGACGAAACCGGCGAAGGGACGGAAGAATAAAATCATGAGCCACGAAACCCACCAAACCCGCGAAAAGTTTGTAACCCTTTCGTGTTCTTTCGTGGATTTCGTGGCGAAAAAAAGCGTATGACACCTCCGAACAAGGTAGCGGTCATCGGGGCCGGCAGCTGGGGCACGGCGCTGGCCAGGCTCCTGGGCGACAAGGGGCTTTCCGTCTCGCTCTGGGCCCACCGCCAGGAGCAGGCGGCGGCGCTGGTCCGCGACCGCGAGAACCGCGCCTATCTGCCGGGATTCCCCTTGCCGGACACCGTCCAGCCCACCGCCGATCTGGCCGCGGCGGTTACCGGGCAGGAGGCCATCGTCATGGTGGTGCCCTCCCACGGCTTCCGCCAGGTCTTCCGCGACCTGCTGCCCCATCTGGCCGAGAATGCCGCGGTCATCTCGGCGGCCAAGGGGATCGAGAACGACACCCTGATGACCATGACCCAGGTGATGGCGGCGGAACTCGCCGCCATGCCGGCCAAGCCATGCCGGCTCGGCGTCCTGGCCGGCCCCTCCTTTGCCAGGGAGGTGGCGGCCGGCATCCCCACCGCAGTCACCGTGGCCGCGGCCACCAAGGCGGATGCCCGTTTCTTCCAGGATCTTTTTTTCACCGAACGCTTTCGCGTCTATGCCAGCACCGACGTCATCGGCCAGGAACTCGGTGGCGCGCTCAAGAACATCATCGCCATTGGTGCCGGCATCTGCGACGGTCTCGGTTACGGCACCAACACCAGGGCGGCCCTCATCACCCGGGGGCTGGCCGAGATCACCCGACTGGGAGTCAGGATGGGAGCCAACCCCCTTACCTTCTCGGGCCTGGCCGGCATGGGCGACCTGGTGCTCACCTGTACCGGCGACCTCTCCCGCAACCGGACCGTGGGGCTCAAGCTCGGCCAGGGGATGAGTATTAGCGCCATCCTTGCCGAGATGCGGATGGTGGCCGAGGGGGTCAAGACCACCAAATCGGCTAGGGCCCTGGCGCAAAAGATCGGGGTGGAGATGCCGATCCTGACGCAGGTC
>JBFLYY010000260.1:0-2013 GCA_040756495.1 Thermodesulfobacteriota bacterium
CCATCCGCCTCAGATAATTCCGTTTCTAAATCAAGATGAGAACGCGAAGGCGAGTGAGCAGCGACGAGACAGTACAGGGAGTACGGCGAGGAGCCGCGCAGCGAAGCCGACAAAGTTATCGCTTGAGTTAGAAATGGAATAAGGAGTCATTAGACATGAGTGTACATCCCGAAGTAATCAGGCTGCTGATCTTCCTGGTGGGGATCATCGCCTTTGCCGCCCTGAACGCCGCCTATCTGGTCTGGCTGGAGCGCAAGGAGGCCGGCCATATCCAGCGCCGGATCGGGCCCAAGGAGGTTGGTCCCTTCGGCCTGTTGCAGCCCCTGGCCGACGGCATCAAGCTGATGACCAAACAGCTCGTCGTGCCGGCGGGCGTTGACCCCGTGCTCTTCCGAATCGCGCCGATCCTGGTCATGATCCCCGCGATCATGGGTTTTGTCACCATTCCCTTCAGCGAGACGCTGGTGGCGAGAAATCTCGACATCGGTCTCCTGGCGGTCTTCGCCTTCGCCTCGGTGAACGTGCTCGGGCTGCTCATCGGTGCCTGGGGCTCCCGCAACAAGTACGCGGTGATCTCGGCGGCCCGTGTGGTTTCGCAGAACGTGGCCTACGAGATTCCCATGCTGGTCACGGTGGTGAGCCTGGTGATGGTGAGCGGCACCATGAATCTCTCCAAGATCGTGGGCCAGCAGATGGGTGGCTTCTGGCACTGGAATTTCTTCAACCTGACCGCCAGCCCCCTGATGCCGGTGGCCTTTCTGATCTTCTTCGTCTGCATGCTGGCCGAGACCAACCGGGCGCCCTTCGACATGGCGGAGGCCGAAAGCGAACTCATCGCCGGCGCCTTCACCGAGTATCCGGGCATGGGCTTCGGCGTCTTCTTCATGGCCGAGTACGCCAACATCGTCATCGGTTGCAGCATGGCGACCATCCTCTTCCTGGGCGGCTGGGACTGCCCCTTGGGTCTTTACCCCGGCGTGCACTGGTTCCTCCTCAAGATGTATCTCCTGATCTTCACCGTGATCTGGATCCGTTGGACCTACCCGCGCACCACCTTTTACGGCTTGCTCAATCTGTCCTGGAAGATCCTGATCCCGATCTCCTTTGTGAATCTGCTGCTTACCAGCGCCATGTTGAAGGTGTTCAAACCATGATCGGCTACCTGAGAGAGATTTGCAGCGGAACCTGGAGCCTGTTCGTCGGCCTGGGGATCACCATCAAGTATTTCTTCAAGCCCGTGGTCACCGTGCAGTACCCGCGCGAGGTGCTGACCATGACCCCGCGCTTCCGTGGCCACATCGATCTGGTCCGCGACCCGGAAACCGGCGGCGACAAGTGCATTGTCTGCGGCATGTGCCAGAAGGCGTGCCCCTCCGGCTGCATTACCGTGGCCGGCGACAAGGTGGAGGGCGCCAAGAAGAAGGCGCTCACCCGCTACCTTCTCGATTTCACCAAGTGCAGCCTCTGCGGTCTCTGTGTGGAGAGCTGCCCGGCTGACGCGATTACCTTCTCGAAGGAGTACAACCTCGCGGGTTTGCGCCGCGAGGCCTATGTCTTCGATCTGAAAAAACGGTTGGAGGAACGGAAAGGATGACCCCTTTACTCTCGCCACAGGGCCTGGCCGGCCTCGTTTTCTTCGGCTTCGTGGCACTGGCCATCGTCGGGGCCCTGATCGCCACCAATGCCGGCCGCCTGATCCGGGCCGTCACCGGGCTGGCTCTCTCCATGGTCGGGGTGGCCGGCATCTATTACTTCCTCGGCAGCCCCTTTGTCGCCCTGATGCAGATCCTGATCTATGCCGGCGCGGTGTGCGTTACCATCGTTTTTGCCATCATGCTGGCCGAACCCCTTGAGATGAAGCGGGTCGGCAAGGTGCATGCCCTGGCCGGGCCGGCCAGCATCCTGGCCGCCACGGTCCTGACCTGGGGACTCGCCTCGCTGGCGGCCAAAACGGGCTGGCAGCCCGCCGCCTGCCGGGCCAACAACGGCGCCATCGAGGAGGTGGGGCAGTCG
>JBFLYY010000261.1:0-10362 GCA_040756495.1 Thermodesulfobacteriota bacterium
GAAAAAAAACTCCTCCGCGAGGCGGTGGCCGCGGACAAGCCGTGCCTGGGCTTCTGCCTGGGCCACCAGCTGCTGGCCCAGGCCCTGGGCGCCCACATCGGCCCCAATTTCTGCACCAGCATCGGCTTCGTCCAGGGCCACCTCACCCACGACGGCCGGGAGCATCCGGCTTTTGCCGGACTCGGCCAGACAATCCCCCTCTTCAAGTGGCACGGCCAGACCGTGACGGAACCGCTGCCCAAACACCTCACCGTGCTGATGACCTCGGCCGAATGCCAGGTGGAGGCGATCTCCGTGGCCGGCCGGCCGCATCTGGTGGGAATCCAGTTCGACAACCACGCCGCTGCCCCGGAGGATGTCGCCCTCTGGCTCCAGAAGGATCAGAAGTGGCTCTCCTCCATCCGCGACCAGGACATCAACCCCAGACAGATCCTCGACACGGCCCGCCTGCGCGCGGAAACCATCGCCGCCGACTTCGAGACCTTCTTTGCCAACTACCTCCGGCTCCTGCGCTGAAGAACAAAAAAGGCGGGGAGAATCTCCCGCCTGCGCATCGCGCCGCCATGCCACGCCATCGGCCCTGGCAGGCCGTTGCAAAACTTGTTTTCGACAGCCTGCGCGCACCCCACGGAGGGGGCGCCAAAGCCGACGCGGTTCAACTCGTTGGCCTTGCGAGAATCCCGGAACTCACGGCGACATCACGCTAGGGCAGCGGCGGCCGTTCCAGGCCGTATTTCTTCATCTTGTAGCCGATCTGCCGCTGGGTGAGCCCCAGCTCCCGCGCGGCCCGCGCCTGGATCCAGCCGTGGCGTTCGAGGGAGGCCCGAATCTCGTCCCGCTCCATGTCGTGGAGCGACCGCTTGCCACCGCCGGCCGCGGAACGGGCCGGAGGCGCCGGCGCCGGTTCGGCCACCACGGCGGGCCGGCGCCCCACCGGCCCCTCCAGCATGTAGGAGGGCAGGCTGTCGATCTCGACCCACCCCTGATCCGCCATGATGACCAGCCGCTCCATGAGGTTCTGCATCTCGCGCACGTTGCCGGGCCAGTCGTAGCCCTCGAAAAAGCGCAGCACCGCCCGGGAGAGGCGCACCTCGCGCTGGTTGTTCCGGTTGCTCTCCCGCAGGAAGTGGTCGAGCAGGAGCGGGATGTCCTCCCGCCGTTCCCTGAGCGGCGGGAGCATGATGGGCACCACGTTGAGGCGGTAGTAGAGGTCGGGCCGGAAGCTGCCCTCCCCCACCGCCTCTTCCAGGCTGCGGTTGGTGGCGGCGATCACCCGCACGTCCACGGTGATGGTGCGGCTGCCGCCGAGGCGCTCGAACTGCCGCTCCTGCAAGACCCGCAGCAGCTTGGCCTGGAGGGTGACGGGCATCTCGCCGATCTCGTCGAGAAAGAGGGTGCCGCCGTCGGCCAGCTCGAAGCGCCCCTTCTTCATGGCCATGGCCCCGGTGAAGGCGCCCTTCTCGTGGCCGAGCAGTTCGCTTTCCAGCAGGTTCTCGGGCAGGGCCGCGCAGTTCACCTTGATGAAGGCATGGTCGCGCCTGGGGCTTGCCTCGTGGATCGCCCTGGCCACCAGCTCCTTGCCGGTGCCGGACTCCCCGAGCAAGAGGGCGGTGGCCCGGCTGGGCGCCACCTTGTCGATGGCGCGGAAGACCTCCTGGATCGCCTTGCTCTGACCGATGATGCCGTGGTGGCTGTAGCGGTAGCGCAGCTCCGCCTTGAGGGACTCGTTCTCCTCCAGCAGCACCCGCTCCTTTTTGGCGATGGCCGCGTGGAGGTTGAGGAACTGGCCGATGAGGGTGGCCACCACGGTGAGGAACCGCACGTCCTCCTCGAAAGAGACCTCGGGGCCGAAGAGGCGGTCGGCGGTGAGCACGCCCACGGCATGATCGGAGAGCATCACCGGCACGCCGACGAAGGAGATCTCGCCCTTGGGCAGGTGGCTGCGGGCGCCGGTGCGGTTGAGAAAGTGCGGCTCGTTGTGGATGTCCGGCACCACGCAGGGGTAGGAGGTGGCGTAGATCTTGCCGATGATGCCCTCGCCCTTGCGGTACACGCCCCGCGACTGCTCTGCCTTTGTCAGGCCATAGGAGGCGCGGATGGCCAGGCGCGCCCCGCTCTCGTCCGCCAGCACCAGCGTGGCCCGCTCCATGCGCAGGGTTTCGTGCATGACCCGGAGGATCTCGGCCAGGGCCTTGTCGAGGTCGAGGGCCGAACCGATGAGCTGGGCAATCTGATACAGGGCCTGCACCTCCAGATGCTCGGTGCGGGTGGGCTTGGTGGCGATGGCACCCATGAGTCGCTTCTCCTCTGCTTGTTTTCTGCTGCCGTTACCAAAGATCAAGCAAGAACCGTTCCCTTTGCCGCGTCCGACCCAAACGCGACAACCACTTGTTTTTCCTATGTTTTCCCATTGTCGCTGCCAAAGATAAAATTACACAAATGTATTGATCTTGTTTTTAGCCTTATTTTTAATGGCAAAATTGTAATCCGCCAAAAGGGTCACGGAAGCGGCGCGGTTGTTTCCGCTTTGTCGCGTTCGCGACGAAAATGAATGGCCCCGATTCCGCCGGCGCCTGTGGCCGGCCCTGCCCCAGGCCGACGAAGCATCTCTTTTTTCCATTCCATTTCCGGTAGTTAGCAAGAAAACGCACCGCGCCATCCGTTGCTGGCACACCCCTTGCCCTAGAGAGGGGCGACAACGAGTGTGATCGTGACAATCACGACCCCAATACCAAAGAAAGGAGGTTTCTCATGCGCAAGGTAGCAATTTACGGCAAGGGCGGGATCGGCAAGTCCACCACCACCCAGAACACGGTGGCGGGCCTGGTGGAGATGGGCAGGAAGGTGATGGTCGTGGGCTGCGACCCCAAGGCGGACTCCACCCGGTTGCTCCTGGGCGGACTCGCCCAGAAATCGGTGCTGGACACGCTGCGCGAGGAGGGCGAGGACGTGGATCTCGAGGATATCCGCAAGGTCGGCTTCGGCGGCACGCTGTGCGTGGAGTCCGGCGGCCCGGAGCCCGGCGTGGGCTGCGCCGGTCGCGGCATCATCACCTCGATCAACATGCTCGAATCCCTGGGCGCCTACGAGGAGAGCGAGGGGCTCGACTACGCCTTCTACGACGTACTGGGCGACGTGGTCTGCGGCGGTTTCGCCATGCCGATCCGCGACGGCAAGGCCGAGGAGATCTACATCGTCTGCTCCGGCGAGATGATGGCCATGTACGCGGCCAACAACATCTCGAAGGGCATCGTGAAGTTCGCCACCTCCGGCGCGGTCCGCCTCGGCGGCCTCATCTGCAACTCCCGGAACGTGGACAACGAAAAGGAGATGATCGAGGAATTCGCCAAGAAACTCGGCACCCAGATGATCTACTTCGTGCCCCGCGACAACGACGTGCAACGGGCCGAGATCAACCGCCAGACCGTGATCGAGTGGAAGAATGAGGCCCAGCAGGCGGACCACTACCGCGGCCTGGCCAAGGCCATCGACGAGAACCAGATGTTCGTGGTGCCCACGCCGCTCGCCATCGAGGAGCTGGAGAAGCTGCTCATGGACTACGGGCTGATGAACTGACACGACCTATACAACCTATATGACCTATGGGTCTTATGTAAAAAAACAAACGGAGAACACACCATGTTGACCATGATCAGGGCCATTGTCCGGCCGGAGAAAGCAGATAAAGTCCTCGCCGCCCTTATGGAGTCTGGTTTCCCGGCGGTCACCAAGTACGCCGTCGCCGGCCGCGGCAAGCAGCGCGGCATCAAGATCGGCGACGTCACCTACGACGAGATCCCCAAGGTGATGCTGATGAGCGTCATCAATACCGCGGACAAGGATTTCTTCATCGAAACCGTGATGAACAGCGCCCGCACCGAGGGCAAGGGCGCCTTCGGCGACGGCAAGATCTTCGTCTCCGAGGTCGAGGAATCCTACACCATCAGCTCCGGCGTCAAGGAGACCCAGTACGCCTCCGCGGGGGTGCCGGCATGAAAGAGGTGATCGCCATCGTGCGCATGAACATGATGAACCAGACCAAGCAGGCCCTCACCGAGGCGGGTATCGACGCCTTCTTCGCCCACGAGGCGCAGGGGCGCGGCAAGGGGCTGGCCAACCCGCAGGTGCTCGAAGGCGCTGGCCAGGGCTACGAGGAGGCCGCGGCGCTCCTGGGCTCAAAGGGCCAGCTCTACCCAAAACGGATGCTCACCGCCGTGGTCAAGGACAACCAGGTTCAGGACGTGGTCCAGGCGATCATCGCCGTGAACCAGACCGGCAAGGCCGGCGACGGCAAGATCTTCGTGGTGCCGCTCAAGGATGCCGTCCGCGTCCGGACCGGCGAAAAAGGCAGCAAGGCAATCGGGTAACAGCTAGCAGCGATCAGCCGTCAGCTTTCAGCAGGAACAAAGCTATACAGCCGGGCAAAGGTGTTGCCTGGAAATAGCTGACCGCTGGGAGCCGAACGCTGACCGCCCAAACAGGAGAAGACTATGGCAACTGCAACAGCTACCAAGAAGAGTAACGCCGCGTTGGATCCGGCCGAGGTCAAGAAGGAACTCCTGGCCAAGTACCCGGCCAAGGTCGCCCGCAAGCGCTCCAAGCAGATCCTCATCAACGAGGCGCTGGAGAACACCACGCCGGAAATCCACGCCAACATCCGGACCACCCCCGGCATCATCACCATGCGCGGCTGCACCTACGCCGGCTGCAAGGGCGTTGTCCTGGGGCCCTCCCGCGACATCGTCAACATCACCCACGGCCCCATCGGCTGCGGCTTTTACTCCTGGCTCACCCGCCGCAACCAGACCGATGCCGGCCCGGATGGCGAGAACTACATGAACTACTGCTTTTCGACAGACATGCAGGACTCGGACATCATCTTCGGCGGGGAAAAGAAGCTGGCGGCCGCGATCCAGGAGGCGTACGACCTCTTTCACCCCAAGGCGATCGCGATCTTCGCCACCTGCCCGGTGGGCCTCATTGGCGACGACATCCACACCGTTGCCAAACGGATGAAGGAAAAGTTCGGCGACTGCAACGTCTTTGCCTTCTCCTGCGAGGGGTACAAAGGTGTGAGCCAGTCCGCCGGCCACCACATCGCCAACAACCAGCTCTTCCGCCACATCATCGGCCAGGACGACACGCCCAAGAAGGGCGAATACAAGATCAACCTGCTCGGCGAGTACAACATCGGCGGCGACGGCTTCGAGATCGACCGGATCCTGAAGAAGTGCGGCATCAACTGTCTTGCCACCTTCTCCGGCAACTCGACCTACGAACAGTTCGCCACCTCGCACCAGGCGGACCTCAACGCGGTCATGTGCCACCGCTCCATCAACTATGTGGCGGACATGCTGGAGACCAAGTTCGGCATCCCGTGGATCAAGGTGAACTTCATCGGCGCCGAGGCCACGGCCAAGTCCCTCAGGAAGATCGCCCAGTACTTCGGCGACAAGGCGCTCATCGAGCGGGTCGAGGCGGTGATTGCCGAGGAGATGCCGAAGGTGGAAAAGGTGCTGGCCGAGGTCAAGCCGCGCACCGAGGGCAAGAGCGCCATGCTCTTTGTCGGCGGCTCGCGCGCCCACCATTACCAGGAACTCTTCAACGAGCTGGGCATGAAGACCATCGCCGCGGGGTACGAATTCGCCCACCGCGACGACTACGAGGGACGGCAGGTGCTGCCAAATCTCGAGGTGGATGCCGACAGCCGCAACATCGAGGAGATCCATGTGGAGGCGGACCCGACACGCTTCAAGCCGCGCAAGAGCGACAAGGAGCTGAAGGCCCTGGTCAAGGCCGGCCTTGCCTTCAAGGAGTACGAGGGCATGATTCCGGACATGGAGAAGAACACCCTGGTCATCGACGACCTCAATCAGTACGAGGCGGAGAAGCTGGTGGAACTCATGAAGCCCGACATCTTCTGCGCCGGCATCAAGGAGAAGTACTCGATCCAGAAGCTGGGCGTGCCCATGAAGCAGCTCCACAGCTACGACTCCGGCGGCCCGTACGCCGGCTTTGCGGGCGCGATCAACTTCTACAGGGAGATCGACCGGCTGGTGAACAGCAAGGTGTGGAGCTACATGAAGGCGCCCTGGCAAGAAAACCCGCAGCTCTCGGCGACGTTTGCCTGGGAGTAAGAAAAAAGGGCATAAGTCCTATAGGACTTATGCGGCCGGTTTCACCGGCCGTTAAAACAACACTCACGAGGCAACAACCATGCTCTTACGACATACCCCCAAGGAAATCACGGAGCGCAGCGCCTTGACCATCAACCCGGCCAAGACCTGCCAGCCCATCGGCGCCATGTACGCGGCACTCGGCATCCACGGCTGCCTGCCGCACAGCCACGGCTCCCAGGGGTGCTGCGCCTACCACCGCAGCGCCCTGACCCGCCACTACAAGGAGCCGATCTCCGCCTCCACCAGCTCCTTTACGGAAGGCGCCTCGGTTTTCGGCGGCCAGGCCAACATGCTGCAGGCCATCAACAATATCTTCTCGGTCTATGACCCGGAGGTGATCGCCATCCACACCACCTGCCTCTCCGAGACCATCGGCGACGATCTCAAGCAGATCAAGAAAAAGGCGCAGGACGAGGGCAAGATCCCCGCGGGCAAGACGGTCCTCGGCGCCAACACCCCGAGCTACGTCGGCTCGCACGTCACCGGCTTTGCCAGCATGACCAAGTCCATGGCCATGCTCGCCGAGCCCACGGGCAAGAAGAACGGCAAGGTCAACGTCGTCCCCGGCTGGGTGGAACCGGCGGACATGGAGGAGCTGAAACGGATGATGGGGCTCATCGGGGTGAAATACATCCTCTTCCCCGACACCTCCGGCGTCCTGAACGGCCCCCTGTCCGGCGAATACAAGATGTTCCCCGAGGGCGGCACCACGGTGGCGGAGCTGAAAAGCTGCGGCGATTCCAGCGGCACCCTGGCGCTCGGCGAATGGTGTTCGGCCGATGCGGCCCGCTGGCTCGACACCAACTGCAAGGTGCCGTGCAAGGTGCTCGACATGCCCTTCGGCCTTGCTGCCACCGACCGCTTCATCGAGGCGCTCCGCACCATCGCCGGCGTGACCATCCCGGAGGAGATCAGCCACGAGCGCGGCCAGCTGGTGGACATGATCTCGGACATGCACCAGTATCTCTACCACAAGAAGGTGGCCCTGGTAGGCGATCCGGACCAGCTCATCGCCATGACCGAGTTCCTCGTCTCGCTCGACATGTGGCCGACCCACATCGTCACCGGCACGCCGGGCAACCGCTTCGAGAAGCGGATCAAGGAGATCACCAAAGATTTGCCCTACGAGGTGAACGTCAAGGCCGCGGGCGACATGTTCCTCCTCCACCAGTGGATCAAGAACGACCCGGTGGATCTCCTCATCGGCAACACATACTGCAAGTACATTGCCCGGGACGAGGACATCCCCTACGTGCGCTGGGGCTTTCCGATCCTCGACCGCCAGGGGCACCAGTACTTCCCCACCGTGGGCTACAAGGGCGGCATCCGGCTGCTGGAGAAGATCCTCGGCGTGCTCATGGACCGGCTCGACCGCGACGCGCCGGAGACCTCCTTCGAACTCGTGATGTAACCGGAAAGGCGGGCCTCCCCCGCCTTTCCCCAAAACCACCTCCCTGCTGCCGGTTCTTTCGCGCCGGCAGTGGCGGAGTAGCGGGAGGACGTTCCCATGACCATCATCCCCTTCCCCACCGTGGGGGCCGCAGAGGCCGCAGCGCTCACACCGCAGCGCGTCCGCCTGGCCATGGCGCCCAAGAGCGTGGCCCGGGTCCGCTGGGCCGCCGAGGCCAAGGCGAGACCCGCCCTCTCCCCGGCCGCGGCAGTGGACTGGCTTGAGAAAAAGAGGGGCGCAGGCGGAACCGTTGTTGCCATCGATCTGGCCGGGCCGGGCGACCCGCTCGCCGCCCCCACCATCCTCTTTGAAACCATTGCACTGATCCGGCGCACCTTCCCGGACCTGCCGCTGGAAATCACCACCCTGGGGCTGGGCGGCGCGTCACTGGCCAGCCAGCTCGCCGACCTCGGCGTGGGCCGGGTCAACCTGCTCGTCGATGCGCTCAAGGCCGAGACGGCGTTGCAGGTCTATGCCTGGGTGCGCCCGGGAACCAAGACGCTGCCCTTGCCGGAGGCCACGGCGCTCCTCGTCGAGGAGCAGTCCCGCGCGGTCACCGCCCTCCACCAGGCAGGGATTGCCGTACGGATCGTCACCACCCTCTGCCCCGGCATCAACGAGGGCGAGGCGGAGGAGATCGCCCGGCACATGGCCGGCCTGGGCGCCGACTCCATGACCCTGCAGCCGGCGCATCCGGGAGACGAGGAAAATAGGGCGCTCGTCGCGCAACTCGCCTCCCTTGTCCAGCGCCACCTCCCCCTGGCCCCGGCGCAACCCGTGGTGGAACCGGGGGGAGAAGGGTCGGCTTCGAGCAACATGATCGGCCTGCCCACACCGAACGCGACGAAACCCAACGTGGCCGTGGTGAGCATCGGCGGCATGGAGGTGGACCTCCATCTCGGCCACGCGATCAAGGCCCTGATCTACGGACCGCGTGAGGATGGCCTCATCGCCCTGCTCGCCACCCGGGATCTGCCGGAGCCGGGCAGCGGCTCGGCCCGCTGGGAGGAAGCGGCGACCATCCTCCACGACTGCTTCGCTCTCCTCGCCGCAAGCGCGGGCGAGAGCCCCAAACGCATCCTCGGCAGCCACGGCATCAGCGTGCTGATCACCGAGGGCGAGATCGACCCCACCGTGGACCTTCTCTACGGCGGCGGCAAGAAAAAGAAGAAATCGTAGCCGCAGGAGCGGATTCATCCGCGACAATCGCGCCTGAAGGCGCTCCTGCCGTAAATTCTACGCAAAAAGGAGAAATCCCATGGCAATTCCCAAGCGACAGATTCTCGTCTGCCAGAGCTTCCGCGTGGCCGGCGACAAGAAAGGCATCTGCCACAAGCAGACCGACGGCTTTCTCCAGTACCTGGAGGAGGAGATTCTCGACCGCGGCCTCGACTGCCTGGTCAGCGCCACCACCTGCCTCAAGCAGTGCGAGTCCGGCCCGATCATGGTGGTGCAGCCGGACAACTGGTGGTTCAAGGGCGTGGACAGCGAGGCGGCCATCGACGCCATCCTCGACGGCCTGGAAGAAGGCGATCCACCGGCCAAGTACCTCATCGCCTGAAGGCACCGGGCCATGACCACGATCAGGCCGGCAACCATGGCGGACCTCGACGGCCTCACCGCCCTCTTGCAGATCCTCTTTGCCATCGAGGCGGATTTTGCCTGCGACGAGGCGCGGCAGCGGCGGGGGCTGGCGATGCTGCTCGCCTCCGACACCGCCTGCGTCCTCGTGGCCGAGGCCGAGGGCCGGGTGGTCGGCATGGTCACGGGACAACTCACCATCTCCACGGCCGAAGGGGGCTTTGCCCTGCTCGTGGAGGACGTGGTGGTGGCGGATGGCTGGCGCGGCCAGGGTATCGGCAGGGAACTGCTCGCAGCCCTGGCCGGGTGGGCCGGGACGCAAGGCATCGGCCGCCTGCAGTTGCTCGCCGACCGGAACAATGGCGCGGCCCTGGAATTTTATCGCAAGCTCGGCTGGCACTCCACGGAACTCATCTGCCAACGCAAGCGAATCGAACCCATTGCACCCTATTGATTACAAGGAGAACGACCATGGCGAGAAAAGACGTAGAGGCATTGCTGGTGGCCGGCGGCGGAGACAAACATCTGCGGGCCAAATACGATGTCCCCGGCACCAGGGAGGAGTTTGTCGCCCTGGCCGCGGAAGACGGCTATCACTTCACGGTGGAGGAGCTTGACGCGGTGCTCAAGGAGTCCGGCGACATCTTTGAAAAAAACGGCAACCCGGCCAAGCGGCAGATCTGGTGGGTGTAAGGGGTGGACAACATGGACAGCGTGGACTGCATGGACCGAGGCGTATATCCACCTCGTCCATCATGTCCACTTGGTCCACCAAGAAGCCCCTTCCTCAAAGGTGAAACCATGCAGCTCGTGCAACTGGAAGACTGGCGCTCCTTCAACAAGGAAGGCGACGACTACCTGAAGACCGCGCTTCGCGCCGCGACAAAGCGGCGCGAGGTCTTCACCGCCGAGATTCTCTACAACCTGGCGGCCATGGCCATTGAGAAACACATCATGGCCCTGCTCATGTTCCATGGCGATCTGGCCGACAACCATACCATGCGCGACCTCGTCCACTCGCTGGAACGCCACCTCTCCTTGGAGCCCGGACTCAGGGAACCGCTTCTCTTTCTCGACACCTTCCAGGATATTTGCGACCTGGAGAGCTACCGTCATACCCCACCCGGGGAGGCGGAACTGGCGCAGATCCTT
>JBFLYY010000262.1:0-3094 GCA_040756495.1 Thermodesulfobacteriota bacterium
ACTTGGGCAGCAGGTTCTGGCTGCCGATCTGCGGGATGATGATGGAGAGGTTGTTCTGGTGGATGTTGGTGTAGTAGGTGTAGATGATGTCCTTCACCCCCTCGGAAAGCCCCCGGAAGATGTCGAGGAACTGGGTGTAGGAGAAGCGCTTGATGCCGATGGAGTTCATCAGCAGCGACATGTAGGTCTGGAGTTTGCGGCTGGCGATGCCGTCGATGGCCAAAGCGCGCAGGTAGAGGCGCAGGCACTTGATGATGTGGATGAAGGTCGCCTTGGTGACGATGGTGAGATTCACCGTGGCCGGCAGCCGTTCGAGATAGGTGTTGGCCAGGTTCTCCAGGCGGAAGGTGAGGCTCAGGGCGTCGAACTTGCGCTCCTGGTAGCGGCCATAGACCGAGGGGATGTCCACCGCGATGTGGCGCTTGTGGTAGATGCTCTCCTTGGCGGCGAACCGCTCCTCGGAGAGGATCACCCCCTTGAGCCGTTCCAGCTGGTCGAGGATCGCCTGGAGACACTCGAAGGTGTCGCAGATCTCAAGATCGGCGAGGAGCTGCTCCATCTCGGGAAAGCCCGCCTCGATGGCCTGGGTGAGCTGGTGGCGCAGCTCCTCGGTGCCGAGGTTGTACTTCTGGTGGCAGAGCTTGTACATCTCGACAAGGAGATCGAAGCGGCGGCGCTCCCCTTCGGGCAGGTCGCCCTGGCTGGCGAGGAAGGTCTTGCGGCGGTGGTCGTCCCAGGCGAGCAGATCCGTCACCGAGCGGATGTGGCCGAGCTGCCAGACCCGGCCGGCGAGGGTGCGGAGGCTGTCCGTATAGGGGCCGCTGGCGGCGACCTGGCGCAGCACCTCCTCCGGCACGTAGGAGGCGAGTACCGCCTTGTCCCCCTTGAGCCAGAAGAGAAAGATCGCCTCGATGAAGGCCACGATCAGGTTGCTCGACTCCACGTGGCTCTGCTTGCGAAGAAAGTGGATGAGCCGGTCCTTGCGCTTGTGGATCTCGTCGAGTTCGGTGGAGACGTCCCTGAGCAGCCCCTCGGCCCCGATCTCGTTGAAAAAGACCGGCATCAGCTTGGCGAACTGCTTGGCCAGGTTGTAGATCGGCTCGATGGGGTGATTGAGCAGCTCGCTCACGTCGCGCTGGAAGAGGTCGGTATCCTTGACGCAGGTGCCGGAGAGCTTGAGGTTGATGATCAGCGCCGAAAAGAGGGTGGAGCACCACTTGGGCTCCTGCTGCACCAGGCTGAGCCAGGCCCGGATGTTGGCCAGATGCGCCGGGTTGGCGATGGGCTGCCACTCCTCGTTGACGCCGGTGAAGTTGGCGTACTGGAAGCCGAAGCGCACCGTCTCCCAGAGAAAGGTTTCCACCAGCCGGGAGTTGCCGCGCTGGAAGACCTCGGAGCCGATGACCTGGATGCACTGGAGCGAGGTGTGGGGGTACTTGCGGACATTGGCCTTGAGGAGGCCGAGGGTGGTGAGCAGGAAGCGCTCGATCTCCTCGAAGGTCTGCTGGCGGATGAGGTGGACCAGGCTGCGGTTGATCTCGCGCAGGGTCTCTTCGTGGATCAGCGCCAGCCCCCTGGTGTCCATGATGCGGAAGAGGAAGAGGAGCTTGCGGTTCTCGGCGAAGCGGTCGGCGCCCGCGGCCTCGGCCTCCCGGTCCCGGAGCTGTTCCGGGATCTCCTTGTAGAGGCGGACGATCTCCATGTGCGAGGGCAGATCGAGCAGCCGCCTGAGCGGTTCGGTGCCGCCATCCGGGGCAATGGCCGCCACGGTCTCGTAGTGTTCCCGGATCTGCTGGTGGGAGATGGCGGCAAAGAGCTTGCCGGCCCGCCACCCCTCGCAGAGGCCGCCGCACTCGGCGGTAAACCAGGGCAGCGGGTCTTCCTCGGCGAGCCAGTAGGTGTAGTTGAGCAGCAGCACCCGGTGCAGGAGGAGGGTGGGCGCGGCGAGATCGAGTTCGGGCATTGCCTCGGCCTTGGCCAGGAGCTGGCCGGCGATCTTGCGGATCGGGTGGTGGCTTTGGGCGATGTGCAGGAGCAGGTCGTCGCCGAGGGCGCCGATGGCGTCGAAGCAGCGGCCGAGCGCCGCGTTGTGGCGGGCGAGGCTTTCGCCGTCGAGGCTTGCCACCAGCTTGTCGATATAGGCCAAGAGCCCTTCGGCGCCGTAGTGGAGCAGGGGTTCGTTCTTGGCCGAGTCGGCGATGGCGGCCAGAAAGAGGGTGCAGAACCGCTCGGTTGCCACCGGCCCGTCCGGGTGGCGGCGGTAGTGGTCCAGGTTCTTGAGGACAAAGGAGCGGAGCTTGGGCAGGATCAGCTTCCAGTTGCGGAAGGGGTGGCTGATCTCCAAAAGGATTTCGTGCAGGGCGTCGTGGATGCCCTTGTAGTTGGCCACCGCACTGAGCAGCACCTCGTACTCCGGGGCAATGACCACCTCCCCCACCGCGGTTTCCAGCAGGTTGGCCCTGAGGGCGTCGGAGTCGAGCGGCGGCGGAATGGGTTCGGTGGTCATGAAGAGATCATGCCTTGGAGGGAGAGGTAACAGCTTTCTCGATGTCCCTTTTTGCTTCTTCCCAAGGGATGGCCTTCCCCTCTTCCATTTCCTTGATACTTTGCCGCAGTTGGGCCATCAGATTTTGGTCGCCTAATACCTCTAGTGTTTCCTGGAGGGATATCCGGAGGTCACGGGCTTTCATTTGCATCACCCTTCGCCAGGTTATTGCGAACGCTTGCCATGAGTTCAGGATCGACAAGCGAAGTTCTTGCCCGCTTGTTGCACGCCCTCATCGCCTTGCTGATGCGGGACGATTCGGCGCGATCGAGGAGAACTTCCCCGCAGGCCGGGCAAAAGTCCCCCGTTACCGCCGGGATGGTGGTCGTTTCGCCCTTGCAGGTGTACGGCATGTCGCGGGTATCAGGCACCAGTTCGGCTGTTGCACAGGATGGACATTTCATGGGCGGTCACACATGGGTGGGTGCTGCCGTGAGCTTGACGCCCAAGGCGTGGATGATCTTGAGCACCGTGTCGTAGCGGGGCTTCGCGCCAGGGGTCAGCGCCTTGTAGAGGCTTTCGCGGCCGAGGCCGGTCTCCTTGGCCAAC
>JBFLYY010000263.1:0-3939 GCA_040756495.1 Thermodesulfobacteriota bacterium
GCAAAGACGATTCGCCGCAGCGTATCGTGCCGGATCGGCACCCTGTCAGTGTACCCGAGAAGCCGTTGCCGCGCGAGCGGGAAATGGCCGGGCGTCGCTCGAATTTTGTATTGTAACATGCCGAAGTTTCGCGTAAAAATTCCATTTTACAAGCGCCGACGTTTCTGCGGATAATGATCTTGCGGTACCTGCGGGGGGAAACACCACAACGTAGGGAGGCAACCCATGATCGGCAGCAATGTCTCGATTAAGGTGAAGATCGGCGGTGGTTTTGGTCTTTTTCTGGTGTTGTTGTTGGTTATTTCCGTGGGCAGCTATCTCGGCCTGAGGGTCATTCAGGACCATTCCCAGAGCCTGCTCGATCTGAACAGCGACAAGGCCTTTCTCCTCGAAAAACAGATCGACCACCTCAACTGGCTCTCCAAGGTCAACGAGATCTTCATCCGGGACGGCGTCGCCAAACTCGAGGTGGAGACCGACGACCACCAGTGCGGTTTTGGCAAGTGGCTGTACAGCGCGAAGACCCAGGCCATGATCCGGGAGGGCGGCGAGGATGCGAAGCTGCTCAAGGCCATCGAGGTGCCGCACCGGGCGTTGCACCAATCGGCCACCGCGATCGGCCAGGCGTATGACGCCGGCGACCTGGCCACGGCCAAGCAGATTTACAATAGCCAGTCGCTTACGGCCTACGGCGAGATCAAGACGCTGCTCACCCAGTTCCGCGAACTGAAAGACAAGACGATCGCCGCGGAAGACGCCGGCCTCGCCAAGGCCATCACCATCATCAACACCTCCACCGCGAGCCTCTCCCTTTTCGGGCTGGTCACCGGGGTGCTGGCCGCCCTCTTCCTCACCCGCGCCATTACCGTGCCCCTCATTCGCGCCATCGACGGCATCACCCAGGGCGCGGCCCAGGTGAACGGCGCCTCCAACCAGATCGCCTCATCGAGCCAGAGTCTCGCCGAGGGAACCACCAGGCAGGCGGCCGCCATCCAGGAGACCTCCGCCGCCATCAAGGAGATGGCTGCCATGACCACACGGAATGCCGACAACGCCACCCAGGCCGATGGCCATATGCAGAAGGCCAGCCAGGTCGTGGCGGATGCCGCCCACGCCATGCAGGAACTGACCCGTTCCATGGCGGAGATCACCAAGGCCAGCGAGGATACCCAGAAAATCGTGAAAACCATCGACGAGATCGCCTTCCAGACCAACCTGCTGGCCTTGAACGCCGCGGTGGAGGCGGCCAGGGCCGGGGAGGCCGGCGCCGGCTTTGCCGTGGTGGCGGAGGAGGTAAGGAACCTGGCCATGCGCGCTGCCGAGGCCGCCAAGAACACCGCCAATCTCATCGAGGATACCGTGAAGAAGATCGACACCGGCTCCCATCTGGTGGAGCGGACCAGCACCGCCTTTTTCCAGGTCTCGGGCAACACCGACAAGGTGGGCGTCCTGGTCAGCGAGATCAGCCAGGCCTCCCAGGAGCAGGCCCGCGGCATCACGCAGGTCAACAAGGCCATGGCCGACATGGACCGGGTGGTCCAGCAGATTGCCGCCAGCGCCGAGGAATCCGCCGCGGCCGCCGAGGAACTCCATGCCCAGTGCGGCCAGGCCCAGGATCACGTCGGGGACATGGCCGGGGTCATCTATGGGGAGCAGGTCAGGCAGGTGCGGGGCGGCTTGGGCCAGATGATGGTCCAAGGGGGCGTGCCCGGGATTCTGGCCGCGGCGGAACGGGGCGTTGCAGTCGGATAACAGCCCCTTGAAAAACGGGCTGTTGGCACCACAGGATGTGGCGCCGAATTGTGCCGGTCCGAAAGGGCCAAGAAATTCGCGCGGTTGGCCAAAGGCGCTTTGGCCAACCGACAGTTGAAAAAGCCAGGGATGGTTTTTCCAACGGACTGCTAAGTGAGGCCGGCAGGGGCGGTTTTCCCCGGAAGAACGGCCTGCGGGCCGTGAGCAGGGGGCGGAGGAACAAGCCGCCCCCTTTCTTTTTGCCGCGGCACCCCGGAGGCGGCGTCAACGGACAAGGCGATGGATGGGCACCACCTCCGCCTGTGTGGAGAGCTTTTCCTGGGCGCGGCGCAGGGCCTCAAGGGTGGACTGGTGGGGGTGGCCGATGGCAATGGCCTGGCCGTTTTTGGCGGCGATGGCCAGGAGCTTGTCGATCTGTTTTGCGATGGCGTTGGCCTCCTGCTCGTTGTCGAGGAAGAGGTGGCGGCCGAGGCAGGGGATTCCTTGTTCGCGCGCCACGTCGCAGGCAATGCTCTTCGTTGCCGTGCGGCTGTCGAGGAAGAAGAGGTGACGCTTCTTGACCGCCTTCAGCAGCGCCCCCATGGCGGCGCGGTCTTCGGTGAAGCGGGAGCCCATGTGGTTGTTGAGGCCGATGGCCATGGGCACCGCGGCCAGATCCTCGGCGAACCGTTTTTCCATCTCCTCCGGGGTCATGGCCACGGTAAGGGTGCCGGGGCCGGGATCGACCTTGCGGTCCGTGGCCTCGAGCGGCAGGTGGAGGAGGATGTCGCGCCCCTTGGCCTTGACGCTGGCGGCCAGTTCCCTGGTCTGCGGGCCGGAGGGCAGGAAGGAGAAGGAGAGGTTGAGCGGCAGTTCGACCATCTTGCGGCCAATGGCGGGCTGGTAGCCCATGTCGTCGATGAGGATGGCGACCAGCGGTTTCTTGCCCGATTTTGGTTGGTCTGCGGGCGTGGCGGGCTTTTTGGCGGCAGGCGTGGTTTTGGGGGCCGCGGTCTGTGTTGCCGGCGATTCCTTGGGAAGAACCGGAGAAGGCGGCAGGGTGGCCGCGGGTCTGGTCGCCTCCGGCGTGGCCCGCGGCTCGGAGGCCTGGTCGGCAACGGCTGCCGGAATCTGCGCAACTGCCGCGCTGGTGGCTGGAGCCGTTGCCGGAGTCGCCTGGGGGACGGTTTCGGACGGCGGGGTGGCGAGCGGTTCTTCGGGGAGTTGTGCCGCAGGAGGGGCCTCGGTCGCCTCTTCCGGCGCCGGCGGGGTGAAGAGCTGGCCCTGGAGAAAGACCACGTAGCCCACCCCGGTCAGGCTTGCCATCACCAGGAACAGGAGCAAGAGCTTGCCGTAGTGGTGCTTGCCGGGTTTGGTTTTTTTCTGGCGGCTGCGTGCCTTGGGCGCCATGGCGTTTCCCTTACTTGTTGCGGGTGAGGACGTAGCAGGCGAGGCCGGTCAGGGTCTGGCGGGCGGTGTTGTCCGGAAAGGATTTGAGGGCCGCGATCGCCTCGGCGATCAGGTTCTCCGCCTTGGCCCGGGCCGCGGCCAGGCCGCCGCTGGCGGCCAGAAGCGCCTGGGCCTCGCCAAAGGAGGCCTGCCGCGCCCCTGGCGAGGCGGCCAGCAGCGCCAGCAGGCGCGGGCCTCTTTTCTCGTCCGTCAGCGCCAGCAACAGCGGCAGGGTCATCTTGCCCTCCTGAAAGTCGTTGCCCACCGCCTTGCCGGTCTCTTGCGGGTCGCCCAGGTAGTCGAGGAGATCGTCCACGATCTGGAAGGCGAGGCCGAGGTTGGTGCCGTAGGTGCGCAGCGCCCGGCGCTGGTCGAGGGTGCCGCCAGCCACGACGATGCCCGCCTCGCAGGCCGCGGCGATGAGGGCCGCGGTCTTGCCCTGGAGGATGGCGAAGTAGTTCGCCTCGGAGTCGTTTCGTTCTGCCGCCACCCGCATCTGGAGAAATTCCCCTTCCACCATGGCGCGGACCGCCTGGCTGACGAGATGGAGGCACTCGATCCCGCCGTGGGCTGCGGCGAGTTCCATGGCCCGGGCATGGAGATAGTCGCCGGCCAGGATCACCGCCGCATTGCCCCAGAGGCGGTTGGCGGTCTCCCTGCCGCGCCGCAGTTCGGCGCGGTCGATGACGTCGTCGTGGAGCAGGCTTGCGGCGTGGAGGTATTCGAAGACCATGGCGAGGCTGACGACCTCTGCCTGGG
>JBFLYY010000264.1:0-3958 GCA_040756495.1 Thermodesulfobacteriota bacterium
TCTCAGTTGCTGTTGCGCACGTTTTTCACCGAGATGCTGAGCACGCCGGCGTCTTCGCAATCCTCGTCGGTGTTGGTGATGGTGAGCGTGGCGCCGGCGGTGTTGCCGACCCCGCACTGGAAGGTGAGGCCGCCGGTGCCGTCGAGGTCGTCGGTGTCCTCGCTGGTGCCCTCGTAGAGGGTGCCCTGGACCGCCACGTCGATGGTGTTGTTCACCAGCAGCCGCACGGTGATGTCGTACTCCACCCGCATCTCGCCGCCCCATTTGTAGGTGCGGTGGGCCGAGTTCACCAGTTTGTCCGGCCCCAGCTCCAGCTCGAAATACTCGGGAGCCGGGTCGTGGATCTCGTCGTCCCACGGCCAGGTCTCGTCGTCGCGGCCCCAGAAGTCGAGAAAGACCTGGGCAATGCGGTAGCGATCCGCCGGCTGCTGCAGGTGGATGTCCACCACGAGTTCGGCGCTGTTGCTGGTGACGCTTACCTGGCCGGACTGGAGAATGGCGTCGATCACCTTGGATGCCTTGAGCAGATAGGCGCCAAAGGGGACGTCGGTCAGGGCGTAGCTGCCGTCGCCGCCGCTGAAGGTGGTCTTGCCGTCATAGACCTGGACGATGGCGCCGGCCACCGGATTGCCGGCATCGTCATAGACGTGGCCGCGGATGGTGCCGCGGGTGAGCACCTTTTTCCAGCGGCTGACGGTGTAGCTCTCGACCCGGGGCTCGCGGTAGAGGGCCGGTTCGGCGTAACCGTAGAGCCCGCCCTGGGCCGGGGCGTCCCACCAGAGGATGTTGTCCGGCGAGACCGCATCGGCGGTCACCACGTTTTGCCATTCGGTGCTGTCCTTGCCATCGGCGTCGTCGTTGGCAAAGGCGTTGAGGAACTGATTGGCGAGGTCGTCGGCGCTGTCGGTGAGGATCTCGCCGAACCAGCCCGCCTTTTCGTAGGCCTGGTTGTAGATTTCGTTATAGAGCCATTCGGCGGCGCTGAGGCGCTCCTCGGCGGTGTAGGTGTAAAGGCCGTCCGGCGTGGTGGGGCGCACCATGGCCCCCTGGGCGATGTCGTTCGGCTCCAGGTCCGTGGGCGTCACCAGGGCCTGGCTCGTTTCCAGATGGGCGTTGCGGGCCTTGGCGTGGAGCCAGACGAAGGAAGAGCAGACCGAGGGGCGGGTGTCCGCCGCCCAGCCGGCCGCGGCCCCTTCGGGCGGACCCTGGCCGATGGTCGGGTCGGTGTAGCAGTACCAGCGGTAATGGTATTGCGATTTGACGCCGGGCCGGCCGCCGTTGTTGCGGGCGTCGGTGGCAATGGCATGGAGCGCCGTCCGCACCGCCGGCGTCTCCTGCATGGGATCGGGCTTGACCACCAGCGGCGGGATCATGCGCATCTGCTCGCCATGGGTGATGCCGACCATGTGGGGGCCGAAGGAGGCGATGGAGTAGCTCTTGTCGTATTCGGGATCAGGGAAGCTTTCCCCCTCGATGGAGGCCTGCACGCTCTGGGTCACCGCGCCGGGCCAGACGTACTTGAGCACGCTCGGCTCGAAGCCGTCGGAGCCGTCGAAAACGCCGAGCAGATGATCCATCAGCCGCTCCGGGCTGCCGGTGCTGTGGGTGATTTCGTCGTAGTTGCGGGTCATGATGCCGGAGTGGCTGTACCACTGCGGCGGGTTGACGCGCATCAGCAGCCCGCCGATGAGTCCGCTGCCGCCGGGGGAGAGAATGATGTCGCCCTTGCGGGCGTTCATCCAGCGGGCCGGCATGAGAACATCCTCGGTTTCGTCGGTGAGCTGGCAAACGAGTTGACCCTGCTCGGCCAGGGCCAGTTCCGCCTCGGTAAGGTTGTCCGGGTCGCAGATCTGCCCTTCCGCTACCTGACCTGGAGGGGGCGGTCCGTTGAGGTTGCGGAGAAAGACGCCGCCCCCCTTTTCCCGGCGGCCTGCCGGCAGCCGCGGCGCGGCGCCTGCCACCGCCTTGGCTGCGGTGTTGAGCAAAGGCTTGGCGAGCAGCGGCTTTGCCATCTCTTTGCCCTTGCCGCGTTCCGCCATGGTCAGGGTATCGACCGCGGCATAGACGGCGGCCATGGCCCGGCCGGCCCTGGCTCGCGCCTCTGCCGTGGTGGGCGCCTGCACCGGGCCCAGGGCGACGGCGAGGGTGCCGGTTGCCCGATCGAGGAGGATGTCGCCGGGGTTGCTCACGGCGTCGCCCGGGTTGGCGATCCTGCCGAGGGTGTCCTCCACGATCTCCCACGGCCAGGGTTCGCGGTAGAGGTCGGGTTCCTTGGGCCGCCGGCCGAAGGGTGATTCGGGCTTGACGTCCCATTCGGTGAGCGGAAGCTCGAAGACCGCGCTGCAGCGCACCGGGTAGCTGCCGGCGCTGCCGGCATAGAGCACGGTGAACCCCTTGACGTCGTAACGCAGTTCCCCGTTCTTCGGGTTGGCGGCCACGAAGGGGATGTTGACGGCGACCAGGGCTTTGCTGCGCGGGGGGATGGTGACCGGGGTCTGCAGATTGACGAACGGCGCCGGCAGGGCGGTGGCGTCGCCATCCTCGGAGAGGGGAGTGACCGAGAGGCGGTCGAGCACCAGCGGTGTCTCCTCCACGTTATGGACCGTGAAGGCCCCTTCGATCATGAGGTAGCGCTTGTGGGCAAAGACCTCGGCGGTCACGTGGGGCACCACCGTGCCGGTGCGTTTGCAGAGGGCATAGGCGGAGTGGATCGTCAGCGTCCGCCTGACCGTGATGTTGGCATGGAGCGCCCGGCAGGTTACCGTGAATTGCCCCATGCCGCTGGCGTGATCGATGGCCGGAAAGAAATCGTGCCGTACCAGCGGCGAGCTGGTGGTCTGGAGCGGTGAGCCGTCGCCGAAATCCCATTCGTACCGCGGTTCTGCCGCCACGGTGGCGCCGTGGATAAAGTCCTCGGGATCGATCGCGGTCAGGTCGTAGACGGTGGCCACTGCCAGCTTGGTCGCGCGTTTGGGGGTGGCCTTGGCGGAAGCCGCCGGGGCCGGCCTGGCCGCTGGTTTCGTGCCCAGCGGGGCGAGGCGTTTCACCTCCACCCTGGGGGCGGTGGCGGCGTTTTCCGCGATGGCGCGCCGCAGCGGGCTCCGGTCCGCGAGTCTGGCCGCCAGGGATTTGGGGCCAAGGGCGCGGGTCAGCTGAGTGCTGATGGAGCCCGCCGGGATGAGGACCGGCAAGGCCCGGCTGTCGATGAGCGAGCCCAGGGTGAGGAGGGCCTCGTAGGGATGGGTCGGCGACTGCGAGGCACCGAGCATGGCGATGTCGGCGCGGCCCCTGGCAGCCGGAAACTGCAGCGGCGCTCCCTGGACATCGAGCAGGACGACCTGCTGGTCCGATTCTCCGTCAGGTGCCACCGCCCGGACGAACAGCCGGCGTTGCCCGGCGGAGGCGAACTGGAGGTACTGGACGGCGCCGGGTGTGCCGTTGATGGTCACGGCGATTCCGCTGTTGTGCAGCGGAGTGTCGTTGTGGTCGAAGGCCTCGACCAGAACGCTTTCCCCCGGTCGTGGCGCTGCCGGTTGCATGGTAATGCGGCCAATAATCTCTGTCATGGTGATCCCCCTCTGGAGTGTGGTATTTTGGGACAGAGCGCCCCCTTTAAGTGTTAGATGGGTAACAGGGTTTTGCCGTTGTTGCAACTTGAAAATGTCAGGCGTCGGCTGTTTCCGCCCTCCATTGACAAATGCAGCACGATGGGTAAGCATGGAGCCATGCTTTCGACGTCGGCGCGCCGGGTTAAGGTGTGGGGGATGCGTCGGCGAGGCGGCACGGGGAGAATATGACGAGACCGCGTTGGACAAGGGAGTCGTGCTGTTTTGGACCGCCAGGCCCATGGCAGTGCCGGCCCTTGCCGCGAAACGGGAACTCCGGCGGCGCGACGCGCGGCTGCCGCCGGCACCGCGGGAGGCGTGACGGATGAACGGCACCAACCGCCCTTTTGGCG
>JBFLYY010000265.1:0-8237 GCA_040756495.1 Thermodesulfobacteriota bacterium
GTTCAGCCGCAGCAGGAATTCGTAGGCGGTGCTGCCCAGCCGGGCCAACCAGGCGCTGTAGGTGGAAATATGGTCGAACTCGTCGCCGTGCAGCACCAAAAACCGGCGGCCGTCGGCGGTCTGGTGGATCGCCTCCGGCACCAGCCGCACCCCCCGGATCTCGCCCGGCGCATGGCGGCGCAGGGCGCCGTCGTGATTGCCGGGGATGTAGAAGACCTTGGTGCCGTTGCGGCTCTTGGCAAAGAGACAATCGACGATGCGGTCGTTGGCCGCCGGCCAGTGCCAGCCGCCCTTGACCAGCCAGAGATCGAGGATGTCCCCCACCAGATAGAGGTATTCCGCCTCGTGCTGTTCGAGGAAGGTCAAAAGGTAGTCGCTGTTGGTGTTACGGGAGCCGAGGTGAAGATCGGAAAGCCAGATGGTTCGGTAGGTGTGCTTGCGCATGGCCCCTCGGGGTTTGCTTTCTACCCCTTGTAGCCCATGGTTGTTAGCGTTTCGTCACGGTTCGGTTATTTTTCCGTTGCCGGCCGACACCCCAAAAAGCCGTGGCAAAAGGAAGGGGAATCGCCTAATCTATCCCCATTTACGGAATCATCTCCAGGGAGAGTGGGGCACCCATGCAGATCCAGCGCATCCTCGTCACCGGCGCCGCCGGCTTCATCGGCTCTTTCCTCTGCCAGCGGCTGCTCGCCGAGGGCAAGGAGGTGGTCGGCATCGACAGCCTGAACGACTACTACGATCCGGGCCTCAAAAAGGCGCGCCTTGCCCGGCTGGACGGGCAAAAAAAATTCACCTTTTGCCAACTCGATCTGGCGAACCGACCCGGCATGGCGGCGCTCTTCAGCGAACACCGCTTCGACGGCGTGGTCAACCTCGCGGCCCAGGCCGGGGTGCGCTATTCGCTCCAAAACCCCAACGCCTACGTGGACGCCAACCTGGTCGGCTTCGTCAACATCCTCGAAGGGTGCCGCCACACAGGGGTGCAGCACCTGGTCTTTGCCTCGTCGAGTTCGGTCTATGGCGCCAACACCAAATTCCCCTTCTCGGAACACGACAACGTCGATCATCCGGTCTCCCTCTACGCCGCGACCAAGAAGGCCAACGAACTGCTGGCCCACACCTACAGCCACCTCTACGGCCTGGCCGCAACGGGCCTCCGCTTCTTCACGGTGTACGGCCCCTGGGGCCGGCCGGACATGGCCTACTTTCTCTTCACCAAGGCGATCCTCGAAGGCTCCCCGATCAAGGTCTTCAACCACGGCAAGATGCGGCGGGACTTCACCTACATCGACGACATCGCCGAAGGGGTCGTGCGCGTACTCCACAAGCGGCCCGAGCCGGACCCCGACTTCCGCAGCGACCAGCCCGATCCGGCCACCAGCTATTGTCCGTACCGGATCTACAACATCGGCAACAACCAGCCCGAGGAGCTGCTCTACTTCATCGAGACCCTGGAGGGCTTGCTCGGCAGGAAGGCGGTGCGCGACTATCTGCCCATGCAGGACGGCGACGTGCCGGCCACCTACGCCGACGTGGACGACCTCACCCGGGCCGTGGGCTTCAAACCCTCCACCCCGCTGGCCGAGGGGCTGGAAAAATTCGTGACCTGGTACCGCGCCTATTACGGCGTCTGAGCAAGGAGGAGAGCACCCATGCACATCACCATGATCGGCACCGGCTACGTGGGACTCGTCTCCGGCGCCTGTTTTGCCGAATTCGGCCACCATGTGGTCTGCATGGACAAGGACGGCGACAAGATCGCGGCCCTTGAGCGCGGCGAGATCCCGATCTACGAACCAGGGCTCCACGACCTGGTGCGCAAGAACGTGGCAGACGGCCGCCTCACCTTCACCACCGACATGGGTACGGCGACGCGCCAGGCCCAGGCGATCTTCCTGGCCGTTGGCACCCCGAGCCACCGCCACGGCAACGGCTACGCCGATCTCTCCTACATCTACGCCGCGGCCCGCGACCTGGCCCCCCACCTCCAACGCTACACGGTGATCGTGGACAAGAGCACGGTGCCGGTGGGCACCGCCCGCCAGGTGGCGCGGGTCATCGCCGAGGAGAACCCCAAGGCGGAATTCGACGTGGTCTCCAACCCCGAGTTCCTGCGGGAAGGGGCGGCGATCAGCGACTTCATGCGGCCCGACCGGGTGGTGATCGGCACCGATTCGGAACGGGCCGCGGCGGTGATGCGCGAACTCTACGATCCGCTCTACCTCATCGCCACTCCCTTTGTCGTCACCACGCCGGAGACGGCGGAACTCACCAAGTACGCGGCCAATGCCTTCCTGGCGGTGAAGATCAGCTTCATCAACGAGATGGCCAACCTCTGCGAGACAGTGGGCGCCAACGTCATCGATCTCGCCAAGGGCATCGGCCTCGACGGCCGCATCGGCAAGAAGTTTCTCCATCCCGGCCCTGGCTACGGCGGCTCCTGTTTTCCCAAGGATACCCTGGCCCTCTTGCGCACCGCCCAGGAATACGGTGCTCCATCCCGCATCATCGAGGCGGCGGTGGAGGTGAACTCCGCCCAGAAGGCGCGGATGATCAAGAAGATCCGCGATGCCCTGGGCGGCAGCGAGGCAGGCAAGACCATCGCCGTCCTGGGGCTCACCTTCAAGCCCGAAACCGACGACATGCGCGAGGCCCCGGCCCTCACCATCCTGCCGGCTTTGCAGGAAAAGGGGGCGAAACTCCGGGTCCACGATCCGCAGGGCATGCAGGAGGCGGCCAGGATGCTGCCGGAATGCGTGTACGCGGAGAATGCGTACCAGGCCTGCGAAGGGGCCGATGCCGTGGTGCTGCTCACCGAGTGGAACCAATACCGGGCCCTGGATCTTGCCCGCCTCAAGGGGCTGATGCGCAGCCCGCTCTTCATCGACCTGCGCAACGTGTACGACCCGGCCCGGCTGCGCGAGGCCGGCTTCAGCTATCACGGGGTGGGACGTCATTGACAAGAAGGCGGAGACTGCTCCGGCTGCTGAACCGGCCGCCGGTCTTGCCAACTAAGCTGTCTCCCCCTTTCTCACTACGCAAAAGGCCGCATCCTCACGACGCGGCCTTTTTTGTGACCAACAACACACGCCCTTCGTTACAGCCTTTTAACATCATCTGGGCCTTCGGCCATACTTGCCAGTGTGCCGGGATTGACGACCTACGCTTTCACGACCTACGCCATGGGGCAACAAGCCGTCTTTTCGAAAAACCGGATTTTGCCATGATGAAAGTGGCCGCTATCACTGGTCACAAGACCCTCACCATGCTGATGCGATACACCCACCTTCGCGCCGAGGATTTGGCAGCAGAACCGGGGTAAACGAGCCCCGGCTGTGTAAAGTGTCGCTTGACACGATTCACTGCTTCTGCTAGTGTGAATTATGAAAATTAGAAATGTGCTTCATGAGGGCCTGCGCCGGTTCATCGAGGATGATAATGCCGCCGGCATACAACCTGCTGTCGCACCGAAGCTCAGACGTATAATTTCCTTCCTCCAAGACATGGAACAGGAAAGCGAGCTTCAAACAATCCCGAGCTGGAAGGCGCATCGGTTGACCGGCGACCGGGAGGGCACCTGGAGCTTGTCGGTCACGAAAAACTGGCGGCTTACGTTTCGCATTAACCAGACGGAAAGAGAGATCGTTGACCTTGATTACGAGGATTACCATTAGGGAGGTGGCCATGGGCACCACGCAGGGCATTAGAATGAAGAATCCCGCCCACCCCGGCGGGTTTGTGAAAAGTGAGATTATCGAACCCCTTGGACTTACGGTGACGGGCGCTGCCGATGCGCTGGGGGTAACACGGGCGGCATTGTCGGCATTGCTCAATGAACGCGCCAGGTTGTCGCCGGAGATGGCGATCCGCATCGAGAAAGCTTTCGGTGTACACATGGATACGCTGATGCGTATGCAAAACAGCTACGATATTGCCCAAGCCCGCAGCCACGCGGGAGAAATTGCGGTGCGCCCATACATCGCAACCACTCCGCTGCCGGCAAAGCACCAGCGTCATGCAAAAGAACCCCGATAGACAATCAGAAGACGCACTCAACGTCCCGAAAAGACAGAAGGCCCGCCGTAATCGGCGGGAAACGGAATGTCACGACAAAATTCGCGCCTTCAACCGTTGCGGGATTTGCGGCACGGGCGATCTCGTTTTTGAGGTATTGGGCTACTGCCCCAAGTGCGGGGCTGAAAAACTCGATCTTGATGTCACCGCCTGGCGGCTGCATACGAGGCGCCTGGGACACTCTTGGGGCCAAAAAAGAACTTTCTTGGCCTGAAACGAAAAAATCCGAGCGGCGCTAACCACTCGGATTTCATTAGATTTTCTGGCGCGCCCGGCAGGATTCGAACCTGCGACCTACGGCTTAGAAGGCCGGTGCTCTATCCAGCTGAGCTACGGGCGCGTGGGAGGACGATAGTAGACGCTCTGCCGTCGCCTTGGCAACGGATAATTTACGAGGCGCGGCTCTTTTCCTTCCAGACCGGCCCTTGGGCGGTATCCACCACCTCGATCCCCTGGCGGGCCAGTTCGTCGCGCACCACGTCGGCGCGCTGCCAATCCTTCTGGCGCCGCGCCTCTTCCCGCTCACGAATCAGCTTCTCCAGTTCCGGCGCAAGCGGGCACTCGGTAAGGCGCATGATGTTAAAGACCGCGTTCACCTTGCCCAAAGCCTCCAGAATGTACTTCTTCTGGTCGCGGTCGAGCTGCCCCTCGCTCAGGATCGGATTGGTCCGCTTCATGAAATCGAACAGGGCCGCGAAGGCGCGGGAAACGTTCAAGTCGTCGTCCATGGCCGCCTGATACGCCTCCTCCATCTCGGAAAGGTAGGCCGCCACCTGCGGATGGGGCAACCCGGGCGGCAGGCAGAGGAGCTTGCCGACAAAGTCGTCGAGCCTTTTCAGCATGGCGCAGGCGGCATCGAGCTGCTTAAAGGAGAAGTTCACCGGCTTGCGGTAGTGGGTGCGGAGCAGGAAGAAACGTATCTCGCGGGCAGTGTACCCCTTGGCCAGCACCTCGGCCAGGGTGATGACGTTGCCATTCTCCGGCGCCATCTTCTTGCCGTCCACCAGCAGCAGTTCGCTGTGCAGCCAGTAGCGGGCCAGCGGCTTGCCGGTGAGCGCGCCGGCGATGGCATTCTCGTTCTCATGGTGCGGGAAGAGAAGATTGCTGCTGCTCGTGTGGATGTCCATGGTCTCGCCGAGGTACTTCATGGTCATGGCCGAGCACTCGATGTGCCAGCCCGGCCGCATGTTGCCCCACTCGGTCTTGAAGAAGATCCCCTTCTTGAGTTCGCCCAGGGTCGAGCGCTTGAGGAGGGTGAAATCCACCGGACTCTCTTTCTCGTAGTTGTCGAGGTCCACGGTGCGGCCCACCTGGATCTTCGAGATGTCCACCCCGGAAAGTTCGCCGTAGTTCTTGAACTTCGAGATGTCGAAGTAGATGGAACCGTGCTTCTCGTAGGCATAGCCCTTGTGCATGAGCCGGTGGGCCAGATCGATCATCTCCTGCACGTGGTCCGAGGCCTTGGGGTAGCCGGCGGCCGGCTGCATGCCGAGCAGGGAGAAATCGCGCTGAAACTGCTCGATGTAGGCCGCGGTGAACTCGGCAAGCGCCTTGCCGCTCTCCTCGGCCCCCTTGATGGTGTTGTCGTCGAGGTCGGTGAAGTTCATGTAGAACTCCACCGGGAAGTCCTTGGCGACGAGGTGGCGGTGGATGAGGTCCGCCACCATGAAGCGGCGGCAGTGGGCCAGATTGGTCGGCTCGTGGGCCGTAGGGCCGCAGGCGTAGAAGGTGACCCCCCGTTTGGGATTGCTGGGGGTGAAGGGCTCCTTCTTCCGGGTCATGGTGTTGAAGAAGCGCAGCCGACTCTCCTTCGCCTCCTCCCCGCCCCTGGGCATGGAGAAGAGTTCGGTGGAGAGGTATTTCTCGCCGCCGTCCGGCAGGATGACGACGATCTCGCCGCCCTCCTCCTGCAACTGGGCGGCCCGGGCCAGGGCCCCGCACAAGGCGGCACCCGAACTCATGCCGACAAAGAGCCCCTCCTTCTGGGCCAGCAGCCGCGCGGTCTTGAAGGCCTCGTCGTCGGGGATGTTGATGATCTGGTAGGGCAGGCTCTTGTCGTAGATGCCGGGGGTGTAGGACTCCTTCATGTTCTTGAGCCCCTGGATCTTGTGGCCCAGGAAGGGCTCCACCGCCGTGACCCGCACCGTCGGGTGGTGGTCGGCAAAATAGCGCGACAGCCCCATGATGGTTCCCGAGGTGCCAAGCGTGCCGACCACGTCGGTCACCATGCCCGCGGTCTGCTCCCAGATCTCCGGGCCGGTTCCCTTGTAGTGGGCCCGCCAGTTCGCCTCGTTGTTGAACTGGTCGGTGAGGAAATAGCGGTCCGGGAACTCGCGGGCCAGGGCGTAGGCCTCCTCGATGGCGCCGTCGGTTCCCTTCTTGCCGGGGGTGAGGAGAATCTCGGCCCCAAAGGCCTCCATGATCTTGCGCCGCTCGATGCTCGCGGAATCGGGCATCACGAGCTGGCAGCGGTAGCCCTTGACCGCGCAGACCAGGGCCATGCCGATGCCGGTGTTGCCGCTGGTCGCCTCGAGCACGATCTTGTCCGGGGTGAGTTCGCCACTCGCCTCGGCCGCCTCGATCATGTTCAGGGCCACACGGTCCTTGACCGAGCCTGCCGGGTTGAAGGACTCCAGCTTGGCGTAGATCCGCACCTTCTTGTAGGGATTGAGGCGCCGGATCGGCACGATGGGAGTGTTGCCGATGCGGTCGAGGATCGTGGGGATATGCGGGTGGTCGGGCTTGGGGGTCATACGCTGGGCTATCCTCTTGTTTACACGGCCAAAGGATACCGCCTTTTGCCCTCATTGCAAAGGGTTTTGTCGGGCCGGCGGCCGCGCCATGGCCCTGGTCGCGGCCCACCACAAAAAAAGGCAGGCCCCGCCGCAGCGGAGCCTGCCAGGAACAGACAAACCAACAGGGAAAGATTACATCTCTTTCTCGAGCTTCACCTCGATGGCAACCTTGTAGAGCAGGGTCAGCACAAAGAAGCCGGTGGCCCAAACGGCCGCGGTGATACCCAGCTCCTGCACCGAAGGATAGTACTCGGTAACTCCCTCCATCATGGTCGGCACAAAGCCGCCCAGCACCAGGCCCAGGCCCTTGTCGATCCAGAGGGCGACGAAAAGCAGGGCGCAGGAGAGGGCGAGCAAACCGGTGGACTGACGGGCGCGGGCGATGAAGATGAGCGGAATGGCAGCAAGCCCCAGAACCATCGAGGCGCGCATGAAGGGCACCAGGTTGTTGTAGGTGTGGCCGTCATGGCTCAATCCCCAGAAGAGGTAGTCCAGGGTGTGCATGTGGCCGGGAATCTGGCTGTAGTACGCAACAAAGAACTCGCAGCCGACAAAGAAGAAATTGAGCAGCGCGGCATAGCCGATAATGGTCACCAGCTTGTCCTTGGCCACCTGGCCGACCCGGAACTTGGTGGTCTTCTCCATGACGAGCGCCACCAGGAGCAGCAGAGACGGACCAGCGGCAAAGGCCGAGGCCAGGAAGCGCGGGGCCAGGATGGCGGTGAGCCAGAAGTGGCGGCCCGGCAGACCGCAGTACAGGAAGGCGGTCACGGTGTGGATGGAGACGGCCCAGGGGATGGAGAGGTAGATGAGGTACTTCACCCACTTGGCGTACTTCACCCCCTTGTACTCGGCGTGGAGCACCGCCCAGCCGCAGACCACGTTCAGGAACAGATAGCCATTGAGGACGATCATATCCCAGAAGAGCATGGAGTTGGGAGTAGGGTGCAGCAGGACGTTCAGGGCCCGGATCGGCTGGCCCAGGTCGGCCAGGATGAACATCAGACACATGATGACCGCGGCAATGGCCATGAACTCGCCGAGGATGGTGATGCGGCCGAAGTCCTTGTAGTGGTGGATGTAGTAGGGCAGAACCAGCATCAGGCCACCCGCGGCCACGCCGACCAGGAAGGTGAACTGGGAGATGTAGACGCCCCAGGTCACGTCCCGGCTCATGCCGGTGATACCCAAACCGTAGTTGTACTGCTGGACGTAGAACATGCCCCCCATGCCCATGATGGCAAGGAGGAAGATCATCCAGGCCCAGTAGCCTCTACCGCCTTTTAACGCTTTCTCGATCATGACGTTTCACCTCAGATGATGTAGAAGAGGGAGGGATAGGTGCCCAGGGAGGGCTTGCGCTGGATG
>JBFLYY010000266.1:0-2037 GCA_040756495.1 Thermodesulfobacteriota bacterium
CGGCCCGGTCCATGGAGAGCCTCACCGTTTCCATGGCCGGGATCAGTAAGGCGAGCGAGGAGACCTCCAAGATCGTCAGGACCATCGACGAAATCGCCTTCCAAACCAACCTGCTGGCGCTCAATGCCGCAGTGGAGGCGGCCAGGGCCGGCGAGGCCGGGGCAGGATTCGCCGTGGTGGCGGAGGAGGTGCGCAATCTGGCCCTCCGCTCCACCGAGGCGGCAAAGGAGACCGCGGCCCTCATTGAAGAGACGATGGCGAAGGTCAAGGCAGGCGTCGGCCTTGTGGAAACCACCAAGGCCTCCTTCGACGAGGTGACCGGGCAAACCGTCCGGGTCAAGGCGCTGATGGGCGAGATCGCCGGCGCGACCCGCGAGGAGGCCAAGGGCATCGGCCAGGTCAACAAGGCGATCGCGGAGATGGATATCGTGGTGCAGCAGAACGCCGCCAGCGCCGAGGAGGCCGCCGCGGCCGCCGAGGAACTCAACGCCCAGGCCGATCAGATGAGGGATTATGTCCGGGATCTGGTAGCCCTTGTCGCCGGCGAACCACACGACGCCTTCGCGTCCGCCGAACGGTCCGACCGCGGGCGCGCTCTCAAGCCACTTCCGCAGCCCCGAAAACCATGACGCACCTCCCCGGCGGCCGGGTTCCGTGCCTGTCTCCTAAGCAGGAGGAGAACCGCATCCGCACCTGCCGGACTCCGCAGCGGGAACATTTGCAAAAAAACGCCTTCCGAGGTAGAGTTACATGAAAAAGAACGTGTTGGCGCTGCCCAATTCCTTTGCCCTCAGGAGTGGAACCATGTTCGAAGTACTCGACTGTTCGCCGCTGCCCCAGTTCGCCGTTGGCACCAACAACCGAATCACCTACTGGAACAAGGCCTGCGAGCTGATGACCGGGCTCAAGGCCAACGAGATGATCGGCACCGATCGTCAGTGGGAACCATTCTACACCCGCAAGCGCCCCCTGGTCGCCGATCTGATCCTCAAGAACGACGTCAAGCAATTCCTGGAACTCTACAAGGAAAAGAACCCCGGCCAGTCCAAGATCATTCCCAACGCCTGGGAGGCCTACGACTCCTTCACCATGTGCGGCCGGCCGCTCAACCTCTATTTCATGGCCGCGCCGATCATGGATGACCGGGGGAACATCGTCGGCGCGGTGGAGACCCTGCACGACCTCTCCGGCCAGCTCCTTTCCTGGGATCCCAGATACGGCGCCCATCCGGCCTTGCAGGCCAACCATCTGAAACAGGCAGGCCTGCTCGCCAACAACTTCCAGTTGGGCCATCTCATCGGCAAAAGCCAGCCCATGCAGGAAGTCTACGCCACCATCGCCAGGGCGGCCGGCAGCAACGCCAACGTCATCATCTACGGCGAATCGGGCACCGGCAAGGAGCTGGTGGCCAAGACGATCCACGAGTTGAGCAGCCGCGCGCAGCGCAATTTTGTCGCGGTCAACTGCAGCGCCATCCCGGAGACCCTGGTCGAAAGCGAGTTCTTCGGCTACAAAAAGGGCGCCTTCACCGGCGCCGCCGCCGACCGCGAAGGCTACCTGGACCGGGCCGACGGCGGCACCCTCTTCCTCGACGAAATCGGCGACATCAGCCTCGGCATGCAGGTCAAGCTGCTGCGGGTACTGGAAGGCAACGGCTTCTGCCCGGTGGGCGGCCGGGAGACCCATCTGCCCGACCTGCGGATCATCGGCGCCACCAGCCGCGACATGGAGGAACTGGTGCGGGAGGGCAAGATCCGCAAGGATTTCTACTACCGCATCCACGTCATCCCCGTCCACCTGCCGCCGCTCAGGCACCGGAAAGACGACCTTGCCCTGCTGACCAGCCATTTTGTCCGCAACCTCTCGACGGGCCACCAGCCCCTGCCCGAGCTGACCGACGACCTCATGCGCAGACTCTCGGCCCATCACTGGCCCGGCAACGTCCGCGAACTGCAGAACGTGCTCCACCGCTATCTGACCCTGGGCCGGCGCGATTTTACCCAGGAATCTCACCGCGGCCGGCCGCCGATGCCGCCG
>JBFLYY010000267.1:0-4463 GCA_040756495.1 Thermodesulfobacteriota bacterium
AGAACACCAAGACCCGCCGGTGGTTTCTTTGCATCGACCGGGCCATCCACTGGCCCGACGGCCGGCTGGTGCGGATGGAGATCGCCATCGACATCACCGACCGCAAGCGGGCCGAGGAGGCCTTGAGCCGCAGCGAGAAGAGCCTGCGCGAACTCGTTGACAACTCGCTCGTGGGCATCATGCTGATCCAGGAGGGCGAGATCATCTATCAGAACCCGGAGCAGCGGCGGCTCTTCGGCACCCTGCCGCGCGGTTACCGGCTGGAGGAGTTCCAGGGCGTGCATCCCGAGGATCTGCCCAAGCTCAAGGAAAGTTACCGCCAGGTGACCCACGGCGAGGTGGCGCAGGTGGATGTCGATTTCCGCTACTATCCGGTGCGGAGCCGCGAGGAGGAGGCCGGCCAGATGAAGTGGGTCTATTGCCGGGCGCGGCCCATCGACTACCAGGGCCGGCGCACCTTGCTCGTCAGCATGATGGACATGAGCCACGCCCGGGAACTGGAACGGCTGGTGCAGATGCAGGACAAGATGTCGTCGCTCGGCCGGGTCGCGGCCGGCATCGCCCACGAGATCCGCAACCCGCTCTCCGGCGTCAACATCTACCTCAACACCCTGGAGAAGATTTACAACCGTCCGGGCCGCGAGGCCACGGTCCGGGAGATCTTTCAGCAACTCTACACCGCCTCCAACAAGATCGAATCGGTGATCCGGCGGGTGATGGATTTCTCCAAGCCGAGCCAGCCCCACTTTGCCCGGCAGAACGTCAACGGCCCGGTGGACGAGGTCTTGCGCCTTTGCGCCGTGACCATGCGCAAGGGCGGGGTGCTGCTGGAGACGGAACTGGGCAGCGGCCTGCCGGACTGCCGGCTCGACGCCCACCTCATCGAGCAGGTGCTGATGAATCTCCTGGCCAACAGCGCCGAGGCCATGAAGAATCAGGCAGCTCCCCGCCGCATCCGGGTCACCACCGAACAGGTCGGCCGGTACGTGCTGGTGCGGGTGGCGGACTCCGGCCCCGGCGTGCCGTCCGGGGTCCGCGACAAGGTCTTTGACCCCTACTACACCACCAAGAGCGATGGCACCGGCATCGGCCTCAGTATCAGCCACCGCATCGTCAGCGACCACGGCGGCCGGCTCACCGTGGGGACGAGCGACCTGGGCGGGGCGGAATTCGTGGTGACCTTGCCGGTGGAGGCGGGGGAGGATAACTGATGGAATACATGATTTTCATCGTCGATGACGAGGAGACCATCCGGGAAGGGGTGGCGCTGGCCCTGGCCGGCGAGTACGGGGTGCGCTCCTTCGCCGATGCCGAATCGGCCTTGGCCGCGGTGGCGGAAGGGGTGCCCGATCTGGTTCTCCTCGACGTAGGTCTGCCCGGGATGAGCGGGATCGCGGCGCTCGAACGGCTGCGGGCCCTGGCTGGCGACGTGCTGGTGGTGATGATTACCGCCTACGAGGATGTGGCCACGGTGGTGGCGGCCATGAAGCTCGGCGCCTACGATTACGTGCTCAAGCCCCTGCAGATGGCGAGTCTGGCCGCCACCGTGGAGCGGGCGCTCGGCAGCATCCGGTTGCGCAAGGAGGTGCGCGAACTTCAGGAAAAGAGCCTGCGCGAGCAGATGCCGTGCTGCATCGGCGAGAGCGAGGCGCTTGAGGATGTGATGGAGTTCGTGGCCGCCGTGGCCAAGAGCCCCGACACGCCGGTGCTCATCGTCGGCGAGACCGGCACCGGCAAGGAGCTGGTGGCGAGCGCCATCCATTACCGCAGCCCCAACTTCGCCGGCCCCTTTGTCGCGGTGAACTGCGCCGCCCTGCCGCGGGAACTCATCGAAAGCGAACTCTTCGGCTACGAAAAGGGCGCCTTCAGCGGTGCCAGCCCCCAGGGCAAGAAGGGGCTCATCGAAGCGGCGACGGGCGGCACCCTGTTCCTCGACGAGGTGGGCGACCTGAGCCTTGAGGCGCAGGCCAAGCTGCTCCGTTTTCTCGAATCCGGCGAATTTTTCCGGGTGGGCGGCACCGAGGTGGTGCGGGTGCGGACCAGGCTCGTTTCCGCCACCAACCAGCAACCGGAGGAGTTGATCGGCACCGGCCGCTTCCGCAAGGATCTCTATTACCGGCTCGGCGTGGTGCGGGTGCGGGTACCGGCCCTGGCCGAACGGCCGGGCGATATCCTGCCCCTGGCCCGCTATTTCCTCGACCTTTTCAACCGCAAGTTCGGCAAGGCGATCACCGGCTTTACCAGGGAGGCGGAGGCCAGCCTCCTTGCCCACCGCTGGAGCGGCAATGTCCGGGAACTGAGAAACCTCGTCGAGTGCGGGGTGCTGGTCGGCAAGGGGGCGGAATTGACCGCCGTTGACCTCGGTTTCGGGCCGGGCTCCGTCACGGCCGCCTCCCCGGCTCCGGCCGGGCTGCGCGAACAGCTGCCTCCGTTGACGAACGACGGGCTCGATCTCGAGGCGACCCTGCGCGCCATCGAGGCTCTTTATTGCCGGGAGGCAATGCGCCTTGCCGGTGGCAACGAAAGCCAGGCCGCGCGGCTGCTCCGCCTCAACCACCACACCTTCCGCTACCGCCGCAAAAAGCTCGCCGGCAACGGCGGCGCCGCCAGTTGAGCCGTCTTCCCTCCCCATCGGCGTTCTCCCCATCCTGTTGCCGAGGCGCTCCCTTCGCAATTTTGCGAATCCTTGTCGCAGATGTTCCACCGCCAGGCCGGCTCGTCCGGGAGATGGGGCCGCGAACCCCTATCTGCGCACGGGGCCGACCGTTGCGATGGCCTGGCATGGTTTCTGCTACTCATTCCGGGCAAGAGGGGACCACAGGGGAGAGGGAGTCATGAACGGTGACCGCACAACCCTTTTTGAGGCCTTGCAGAAAATGAGACTGCTCCTGGTGGAGGACGACGCGCTGATCCGGGACTCGATGCGTCTCTTTTTCGAGAACGAGGGCTGTCAGCTGGAGACCCTGGAAACCGCCGAAGAGGCGATGGAGGCGATCCGGCGCCGGGAGTACGACATCGTCATCACCGACTACCGGTTGCCGGGGATGGACGGCCTCTCTCTGCTCCGCGAACTCCAGGGCTCCCGGCCGCACACCATGCGGGTATTGCTCACCGCCTACATGGACGAGGACGTGCTGGCCGACGCCTTCCGGATCGGGGTGCATGAGTTCATCGAGAAACCATTCAGCTCCGCCGACGTCGAGGAGGCGTTGGCCCGCCTCATCGAGAAGCGGGTCATGGCGTGAGGTGGCGGCAACCAAAAATAAGGAGAGGAAGGCGATGGAACTGATGCCGTGGAAACCGTTGGGGGATCTGCGCAGCCTGCGCAGGGAGATGGACGATCTCTGGGGCCGTTTCCTGGAAGGCAGGCCCTTCGGGGCGTTGCTCTCCCAGGGATGGGCGCCTTCGGCCGACATCTCGGAGACCAAGGACAAGGTCATCGTCAAGATCGATCTGCCCGGTCTTGAGGCGGCCGACGTTCAGCTCTCCATCTCCGGCGACCTCCTTACCGTGAAGGGGGAAAAGAAGCAGGAGCAGGAAGAAAAGGACGAACACCATCACTACGTCGAGCGTTCGTACGGCGCCTTCCAGCGGACCTTCCGGCTGCCGGTCGAGATCGACTCCGACAAGGTGCAGGCCAGGTTCGACAAGGGGGTGCTGCGGATCACCCTGCCCAAGACCGCCAGGGCGAAGAAGAAGGAGATCAAGGTGCAGGTGAAATGAGCCGCCGGCCGGCGGAGGGCCGGCCGTGCGGGAGCGAACCAGGAGGGAGAGCCATGGCGCAGATCACCCTGCAGGGAACGCCGATTCACACCATCGGTTTTCTGCCGCGGCCCGGAACGCCGGCCCCGGATTTTCTCCTCACCCGGACCGACCTTTCCGATGTGAGCCTCGGTGATTTTCGGGGAAAGCGGGTGGTGCTCAACATCTTTCCGAGCATCGATACCCCGATCTGCGCCACTTCGGTGCGTCGCTTCAATGCCGAGATCGACCGGATCGCCAACGCCGTCTGCCTCTGCGCCTCGCTGGATCTGCCCTTTGCCCATGGCCGGTTCTGCGGGGCCGAGGGGCTGACCAAGGTGGTGGCGGTCTCCGAGTTGCGCAACCGGGAGTTCGGCAACCGCTACGGGGTGCGGATCGTCGATGGCCCGCTGGCGGGGCTGCTGGCCCGGGCGGTGGTGGTGATCGATGCCGAGGGGCTGGTCCGTTACGGCGAGCTGGTGCCGGAGATCAAGCAGGAACCCGATTACGCCGCCGCCCTCAAGGCGCTGCGGTAACCGTTATTTTTCCACGCCCTCCATGCGGGCGCCGGTGAAGGTGGCGCCGGTGAGGTCGGCCCCGGCGAAGGAGACATTCCGAAGGTCGGCGCCGGTGAAGTTGGCGTTTGTGAGGTTGGCCTTGTAGAAATCCGCCTCTTCGAGGTCGGCACCCGAGAAGTTGGCGCCCTCGAGGTTGGCGCCCGT
>JBFLYY010000268.1:0-3192 GCA_040756495.1 Thermodesulfobacteriota bacterium
GGAACGGACGAAAACCTTGGCGGAATTGGCGGCCCTGGTGGGCGGCGAATTGATCGGCCCGCCGGAGTTGGCCATCAGCGGCCTGAACGACTTGGCCCTGGCCGGCGCAGGGGAGATCACCTTTGTTACCGATGGCAAGCGGTTGGACGAGTTGGCCGCAAGCAGCGCCGCGGCGGTGATCCTGCCCCGGAAGGTGGCCGAAACGGATCGGCCTGCCATCCGGGTGCGCAACCCCAACCTCGCGGCGGCGATCATCCACAACCATTTTCTGGCCCGGCCCTTTGCCGCGGCCGGGGTGCATCCCACGGCGGTGGTCGGCAGCGGCTGCGTGATTCCCGCGGCGGTGACCATCGGCCCCCATGCGGTCATCGGCAATGGCGTGCGGCTCGGGGAACGGGTGACCATCGGCCCAGGCGTGGTGATCGGTGATGCGGTGGTGGTCGGCGACGACGTGCTCATCCACCCCCATGTCACCATCGTGGCCGGTTCGGTGATCGGCAACCGGGTCATCATCCACCCTGGTGCCGTGATCGGCAGCGACGGCTTCGGCTACGCCACCGACGAGGCGGGGTGCCATGTGAAGCGGCCCCACGTCGGCATCGTCGAGCTTGAAGACGACGTGGAGATCGGCGCCAATACCTGCATCGACCGCGGCACCTTCGGCAAGACGGTCGTCAAGGCCGGGGCCAAGATCGACAACCTGGTGCAGCTCGGCCACAACGTGGTGATCGGCGAACACTCCTTCCTCGTTGCCCAGGTGGGGGTGGCCGGCAGCACCAGGACCGGCCACCACGTAGTGATGGGCGGCCAGGTGGGTCTGGCGGGCCATCTCGCCATCGGCAACGGGGTGATGATCGCCGCCAAGTCCGGCGTGCACGACGACCAGCCCGACGGCGCCATCATCGCCGGCATCCCGGCCCTGCCCCACAAGAAGTGGCTGCGGGTGAGCGGGGCAATGGCCAAGCTGCCGGAGATGGTCAAGGAGCTGCGGGAGCTGCGGCGCCAGGTGGCCGAACTCTTGGCCGGCAAGAAATGAGACGCCGTCCGCGGCGGATTTTCGAGGGAGAAGAACAATGAATGTGGACCCGAAACGCATCGACATCAAGGAGATTCTGAATCTCTTGCCCCACCGCTATCCCTTCATCATGGTGGACCGCATCGTGGACGTGGAGCTGGGTGTCTCCATCAAGGGGATCAAGAACGTCAGCATGAACGAGAACTTCTTCCAGGGCCATTTCCCCGGCGAGCCGGTGATGCCCGGCGTGCTCATGCTGGAGGGCATGGCCCAGGTGGGGGCGCTCTTGGCCTACCTCACCGACCGGGAGATGGCCGGCACCAAGCTCGTTTACTTCGCCGGCCTCGACAAGGTGAAGTTCCGCCAGAAGGTGGTGCCCGGCGACCAGCTCCTCTACGAATTGAGCGTCTTGAAGCGCAAATCCAAGTTCTGGGTCATGGCCGGCAAGGCCCTGGTGGACGGCAAGCTGGTGGCCGAGGCCGAACTGATGGCCACCTTCGCCTGAACCGCTTTCCGTACCACGAACCTACGCACCTTCTGGAGACTTCATGTCCACCATTCATCCCACTGCGGTTATCGACCCCGGCGCGACCCTCCACGAGACGGTCTCTGTCGGCCCCTATGCCATTATCGGCCCTGATGTCGCCATCGGCGCCGAGTGCGAGATCGCCGCCCACACCGTCATCACCGGCCCGACCAAAATCGGCGCCGGCAACAAGATCGGCCCCTTTGCCACCGTGGGCGCGCCGCCCCAGGATCTGAAATACCACGGCGAACCCACCGAACTCATCATCGGCGACCACAACGTGATCCGCGAATACGTCTCCATCCACCGCGGCACCCCGACGGGCATCGGCTACACCAAGGTGGGAAGCCACAACCTCCTCATGGGTTCGGTCCACATCGCCCACGACTGCATCGTCGGCAACCACGTCATCATGGCCAATGCCGCGACCCTGGCCGGCCACGTCGAGATCGAGGACCGCGCCATCATCGGCGGCTTGACCGCGGTGCAGCAGTTCAGCCGCATCGGCACCTACTGCTACATCGGCGGCATGTCCGGGGTGAGCAAGGACGTGCCGCCCTATGTGATCATGTCCGGCATCCGCGGCCAGATGCGGGTCACCGGCATCAACCGGGTGGGGTTGAAGCGCGCCGGTTTCAGCCCCGAATCGATCAGCGGCCTGGTGCAGGCCTTCAAGATCATCTTCCGCCGGCCGGAACTCCTCCTCCAGGAGGCCCTCGACCTGGCCCTGGCCGAGGTGCCGGGCTGCGCCGAGGTCGAGCATCTGGTCAACTTCTTCCGTACCACCAAGCGGAGCGTGTTGCGGGCCGCGGGCGATGACGACGAATAAGATCGGCATCATCGCCGGCGGCGGCCAGTTTCCGCTCCTCTTTGCCGAGGCCGCCAAAAAACAGGGGCGCCAGGTGGTGGCCGCGGCCCACAAGGGCGAGACCTCGCCCGAGATCGACCAGGCCGCCGACCGCGTCTGCTGGGTCAAGCTCGGCCAGCTCGGCAGGATCATCTCCTTTTTCAAGGACGAGGGGGTGACGGAGACGGTCTTTGCCGGCGCCATCACCAAGACCCGAATTTTTAAGGACGTCTGGCCCGATCTCAAGGGGCTCTCCCTGTGGAATAAAATCGACATCCGCCAGGACGACGCCATCCTCCGGGCCGTGGCCGCGGTGCTCGAAGAGGAGGGGATCCGCGTCCTTCCCTCCACCCTCTATCTGCCCCATCTCCTCTTTCCCAGGGGAGTGCTCACCAAGAAGCGTCCCTCGGCCGAGCAGGTGGAGGATATCCGCTTCGGCTGGCAGACCGCGAGGGCCATCGGCGCGCTCGATATCGGCCAGTGCGTGGTGGTGCGCGACCGTTCGGTGCTGGCGGTGGAGGCCATCGAGGGGACCGATGCCGCCATCCGCCGCGGCGGCGAACTGGGCCGCGAGGGCGCGGTGGTGGTGAAATTGAAAAAGCCGCAGCAGGATTTCCGCTTCGATCTGCCAGCCATCGGGCTCAAGACCATCGAGACCATGCAGGGTGTGCAGGCCAGGGTCTTGGCGGTGGAGGCGGGCCAGGCCCTGCTCTTCGACTGCGACGAGGTGGTACGCCAGGCCAACCGGGCAGGCATCGTGGTGGTCGGGGTCGAGGAAGAAGCGAACGGGTCGCTCTCTTTGTA
>JBFLYY010000269.1:0-4418 GCA_040756495.1 Thermodesulfobacteriota bacterium
TCCCGGATCATTGCCAAAAGGAGCTTGCCGGTGAGATACCCCCCCTCGGCGGAGAGGGTGGTTTGCTTGCCGTCGATATAGAAGTCCGATTCCTTGCCGGAGGAGAGTTTGAACTTGCCCTTGCGGTAGGATTTTTCGAGCAGAATCGCCTTGAGTCGTGCCTTGTCGTCCACGGGGATGTCCTTGTCCGTTGCGGCCGCCCGGTTATGCCGACGGGCGGAGTGATTCCTTGTTGAGGATGAAATCGGTCAGTTCCACCAGAAAGACGTTCAGGTTCTGGATGGCGGCAAACTGCAGATTCATGTTGATGGTGGCGAGCATCTCGCCCCGGCCTTCTTCGTGGTTCAGGGCACGGAGGAAGGCGAGGACCACGGTGCGGTCGAACTTGATGTCGATGCCGTCGCAGAGGATGCGCAACGCCTCTTCCACCGAGAGGGCGTCGCGGTAGGGGCGCTTCGAGGTGAGGGCGTCGAAGACGTCGGCCACCGCGATGACCCGGGCGAAGAAGGAAATTTTGTCGCCGTCGAGGCCCAGCGGGTAGCCGGAGCCGTCGAGGCGCTCATGGTGCTGCACCGCCGCATCGACGATGAAGGCGGGCAGCTTGATCGGCTGGAGGATCTTGTCGGTGAACTCCGGGTGGCGCCGGATCTCGGAGTACTCCTCCGGGGTGAGCTTGCCGGGCTTGCCCAAGATTGCCTCCGAGATGCCGATCTTGCCCAGATCGTGCATGTAGGCCGCGATCTCGAGGTCGTTCAGTTTCTTCTGGTCGATACTGAGATGGCGGCCGATGGCGATGGTGTATTTGGCCACCCGGAAGGAGTGGCCGTGGGTGTATTCGTCCTTGGCGTCGATGGCCGCGGCCAGGGCCTTGACCGTGTTGAGGTAGAGATCCTGCAGGCTGTCGTAGAGGCGCAGGGTCTCGAAGGTGGGCGAGATGATGTTTTCGATGATGCTGACGAATTTCTTCTCGTAGGCCGAGAAAAAACGGTGGTCCCGGCTGCGGGCGAAGACCACGTAACCGCTCTGCCCTTCCTTTTCCTTGATCGGCGAGTAGAGCAGCGAGGCGCCGTCCTCGCAGGTGAAGATGATGGTGTTGCTGGCGGCGTTCCGGACGGAAGGCCGTTTTTCGAGGCAGGCCTGCTGCTCGGGGGTCAGGTTGTAGGCGACCTGGATCTTCTCCTCCCAGCGCCCCTTGGTGCTGATGAGGGCGTGGTCGGCGCCGATGGTCTGGGCGATTTCGCTCAGGATGATCTCGTAGCAGCGGGCGAGGTCGTCGATGCCGATGATCTTGCGGGCCAGTTTGTAGAGGAAGTTGATCTGGTTCGAGAGATGGAGCATCTCCTCGCTCGTCTCTCGGAGTTCCACCTCCCGTTCGAGCTGGGAGTTGAGCACGGCGAGGGCAAAGTCGATGTGGGGGGCGGCGCTGGCGAGCGCCTCATCCGTGGCGGCCGCGCAATGAAGCCCGCCGATGTCGCTCGGGAAGCGGAAGGGGTGGAGGCGGCTGGCGCCGTTGCCGCGGCCGTTGCCGCGCTGGAGCAGCTGGCGCCCCTCGCTGTCGCGGATCGAAACCGTCAGTCCGTGGTGATCGGCCAGGTAGGCGACGGTCTCCGTGAGGAGCGCGGTGTCGTACATGTAGTCCCGGATCGAGGCCACGGACTCAGCCTCCCCCCAGGATGTCGCTGATCGCCTTGCCGAGTTCTTCCTTGCAGATGGGTTTGTTCAGAAAGCCGATGCCCCCCACCCCCTTGGCCTGCTGGATGTTCTCCTCGCTGCCCAGGGCGGTGAAAAAGATCACCGGGATGTGGGCGGTGGTGGCGTTGATCTTGAGCAGCTGCGTGGCGGTGATGCCGTCCATCTCCGGCATCTCGATATCCATGATGATGAGATCGGGGTGGCTGGCCACTGCCTGTTCGTAGCCCTTCCGGCCGTTTTCCGCCACCACTGTCCGGTGGCCGCATTCCTGAAGGATCTGGCTGACGATGCGCCGGATCATGGCGGAGTCGTCAACGATGAGGATGGTCTTTTCCATGGTCACGCACGCGATGGAGCGGGGTCTCGGCAAGGCCCCCTGCCTCTGCCGGCCCCGGAATCAACTATACCTGGAAGGGCAACCCTTGCGCAAAGTTTATTTCAGCGGGAGGTACGCCTGGCGGACGGTTGCGTCATTTTTCGGAAGACGTGTTTCAGGTTCGCCCTGGCGTCGATGACCGGGGAGATGCGCCCCTCGGCCGAGGACATCATCACCATGACGCCTGGGCCGTGGCCGGCCAGCACGCAGTTCGAGTGAACCACGATGCCGATCACCACGCCGCCGGTCTTGTAGATCCGGCCGTAGGTGGCGTCGGCGTCGGTGATGGCCACGAAATCGCCGAGTCTGAGGTCGTCAAGGCCGAATTCCTCCACCGTTGGGCGGTCGAAGAGCTGAATGTCGTAGTCGCCGCTGTGGCTGTGGGAGGCGCCGATGCCCGAGCCCATGATCCGGGCCGGCACCTCGTGGGTAACCGGCACGGCGAGGCGGCCGTTCTTGAGGGGCTTGATCGCCAAGAGATCAAGGAGCGCCGGGTCGAGGTTCATCACCTTGATCCCGGGGTAGTCGAGGAGCGAGAGGCCGCAGCCATGGGCCTTGATCTGGATCTTGTCGCCGATCACCAGCCGGTCGAGCACCTTGGGCTCGAAATCGATGAGCACGTGCTCGATGCCGCCGTGTTTCCCCGTGACCCGGCCGATCTTGCCCTTGGCCTCGCCCGAAACCACGGTGGCCGTATTGCCCACGCAGGAGAAGAGGTTCAAGGCCCGGTTCGGGCCAGGCTGGCCCTGGTAGTTGGTGAAGTTACTGAGCGAGACACCGGGCTCCACGTGGTCGGCAAAGAGGTCGCCGGCCAGGTCGCCGATCCGCAGGTTGTAGGTGATGCCGCCCACGCCGGGATAGACGTCGGAATGGCCCTCCGGGTCGATCCGGTAGGGGTTGATGCCGCCTAAGGGCGAGGTGATCTCGCCGATCACCGATTGGCAGACCAGTTTCTCACGGTTGGTGCGGAGCATGCCGGGCCCTCCTTGCGATTATCTCATTTCTGTATCTTGGTAGGAGCGGCTTCAGTCGCGATGGTTTGCGGTTTCGCGGCTGAAGCCGCTCCTGCATTTCGCATAATTATTGCCATGTCGCAATAGAGTCGGCGTCAGACGTTGAAGCGGAAGGTGATGCAGTCGCCGTCCTGCACCACGTATTCCTTGCCTTCCGAGCGCAGCAGCCCCTTTTCCCGGGCCGCGGCCTCGCTGCCGCAGGCGATGAAGTCGTTGTAGGCGATGACCTCGGCGCGGATGAAGCCCCGCTCGAAGTCGGTGTGGATGACGCCGGCCGCCTGGGGCGCCTTGGCCCCCTTGGGGATGGTCCAGGCCCGGGTCTCTTTCTCGCCCACGGTGAAGTAGGTGATGAGCCCCAGGAGTTCGTAGCCCGCCCGGATGAGGCGGTTTAAGCCAGGCTCGGCAAGCCCCATCTCCTTGAGAAATTCGAGCCGTTCCTCAGGCGCGAGGCTGCTCAACTCCTCCTCGATGGCGCCGGAGATCATCACCACCGAGGCGTGTTCCTCGGCCGCCGCCTTTTTCAACTCCTCCACCATGGCGTTGCCGGTGAGGATGTCGTCCTCGTGGACGTTGGCCACGTAGAGCAAGGGTTTTGCGGTGAGGAGAAAGAGTTCCTTCATGAGTTTCTTGCCGGTTTCGTCGAGTTCGAGCAACCGGGCGGGCTTGCCGTCGTTCAAGTGCGCCTCGATGGCCTGGAGGATGGCGAGCTGCTCCTTGTAGACCTTGTCGCCGGATTTGGCCTGGGATGCGGTCTTGGTCAGCCGCTTCTGCACGGTGTCGAGGTCGGCCAGGATGAGTTCGGTGTTGATCACCTCGCGGTCGCGGACCGGGTCGATGGAGCCGCTCACATGAACGATGTTGTCGTCGGTGAAGCAGCGCACCACGTGGGCGATGGCGTCCACCTGGCGGATGTGGCCGAGGAACTGGTTGCCGAGTCCCTCGCCTTGGCTGGCGCCGCTGACGAGCCCGGCGATATCGACGAACTCCATCTGAGTCGGTACCTTGCTCCTGGTCTTGGCCAGTTCGGCCAGACGGTCGAGACGTTCGTCCGGCATCGGCACCATGCCGACGTTTGGCTCGATGGTGCAGAAGGGGTAGTTGGCCGACTCGATGCCGGCCGCGGTAAGCGCGTTGAAGATGGTCGATTTGCCGACGTTGGGCAGGCCGACAATGCCGCAGCGAAAGCCCATGGGAATACCTCGTGAGGGGGCGGTGAAGACGGCCGTGCGGCCGCGGGCAAAATGTGCCCATATATAATGAGTTCTTTCAAAAGCGGCAAGGGTTGTTTACAATGCGGCGGTGAGAGCGGTCTCGGGACCACGCATCCTCGTCAATCC
>JBFLYY010000270.1:0-3087 GCA_040756495.1 Thermodesulfobacteriota bacterium
AAAAAACTTTTGAGGGAGTCGAAACATGCGCGCGGTGGTGCAGCGGGTCACCCAGGCCTCGGTCTCGGTGGGTGGCCGGTGTACGGGGCGGATCGGGGCGGGGGTCTTGATCCTGCTTGGAGTCGGACAGGAAGATACCGAGCGCGACGCCAGGACTCTCGCCGAAAAAACAGTCAACCTACGCATCTTCGATGACGACAAGGGGCAGATGAACCGCTCCCTTCTCGACGTGGGCGGGGCCGCTCTGGTGGTCTCGCAGTTCACCCTTTTTGGCGACTGCCGCAAGGGACGACGCCCTTCGTATGCGTCGGCGGCACCACCGGAGAAGGCGCGCCCGCTCTACGAAGAGTTCGTCACGGCACTACGCGCCAGCGGGGTGGTGGTGGAAACCGGCGAGTTCCAGGCGATGATGGCGGTGGACCTGACCAACGACGGCCCGGTCACCCTCCTCCTCGACAGCCGGAAACTTTTTTAAAGGAAAACAACGGGGAACCATGCAGGAGATCTGGAGCGAAGAGAGCCAGGCCATCCGGGCGGAACTCGATGAACTCATCGCCGGCCGGACGGAACTCACTCTCTTCCAACAGGGGCAGACCCCGCAGAAACTGCGGGCCAAGGCCATCGAGCAGGGCAGCGGGGGCGAAGTGCTGCTGCTCGAAAAGATCGTTCCCTTCCAGGCCCCGCCCAATATCTCGCTCGTCCTCTACCACCCGCCCGGCCAGCTCATGCGGGGCTTCCCCGCCGTCACCGTAACGGAAAGCGACGGCGAACTCGGCATCGCCCTGCCCGGCCGCATCATCCAGATCCAGCGCCGCCGCCACCCCAGGATCAATGCCGGCCCCAACTCCACGGTCACCTTCACCAAGCTGGGCAGTCAGGCGATCAACAATGGCCACATCAAGGATGTCAGCCTGGAAGGCGTCAACCTCACCGGCCCCTTTTCCGAGCACATCCGGAAAGACGACCGCCTCAGTCCCCTGACCCTGACCATGCGGCTCAAGTTCGGCAACTACGAGGAGTCCATTCTGATCGCGGATTCCGTGGTGCGCCGCCGCAAGGAACTCGGCAAGGGGCAGCTGGAGCTGGGGGTACACTTCACCCTGGCCAAAAACGACCTCGACCGCCTCGACACCTACCTCACGCTCCGGACCATGGAACTGGAGGCCTTGGCCCTGGCGCGGGGCAACAAGGTGTAACCCTCCCTCCTCAGCGGATGCCGAGGAGGGCCTCGCGGTCGTCGTTCTCCTCCCCATACCGCTCAACCACTGCCCGCCACTGCTCTTCCGTCCGCAGGAAGGAATCCACCACCACCGGATCGAAGTGCGTTCCCCGCCCTTCCAGGATGATCGTCTTCGCCGTTTCGAGCGGAAAGGGCTCCTTGTAGGAACGCCTGGAGACCAGGGCGTCGAAGACATCGGCCAGGGCCATCATCCGCGCCGCCAGGGGAATCTCTTCCCCCTTGAGGCCGCGCGGATACCCTTTGCCATCCCAGCGCTCATGATGATACATGGCGATCTCGTAGGCCAGGAAGAGATAGGAGGAACCGGTCTGGGCGTAAACCTCCCGCAACAGACGGCCGCCCAGTTCGGCGTGGGTCTTCATCAGCTCGAATTCGGCGGCAGTGAGCTTACCGGGCTTGTGGAGGATGCTGTCCGGCACCCCGACCTTGCCGATGTCGTGGAGCGGGCAGACCTTGGCGATCTCCTCCACGGCACCGCGGGAGAGCCCTAAGCCTGGCTGATTCTCCCTGAGATCCATGCCCAGGATCCGGCAGTATTCCCGCACCCGGTGGAGATGGGCGCCGGTCTCGCCGCTGCGGTAGGCGGCGAGCTTGGTCAGCGAGAAGATGAGTTCCTCGTGGCCCTCGAGCTGCAAGAGCCGCTTGCCGCCCACAAGCCGCAGGTGGAGTTCGTCCTGGAAGACGGGTTTGGAGAGGTAGTCGTCGGCGCCCAGCGACAAGGCGCGGACAATGGACTCCTTGGCGTCGAGGGCGGTGAGAACGATGATGTAGGTATAACGCATCTCCCGACTGCGGATGGCCTCGATGAGCTGGAAACCGTCCATGACCGGCATCATGAGATCGGTAATCACCAGCCGCAGATCGGGGTTGTCGAGACAGACCTGCAATCCCTGCTCGCCATGCTCCGCCTCCAGCACCGCATAGCCCTGTTTCTCGAGTTGCAGCCGGAGCAGACGCCGCTGAGTGGGTTCGTCTTCGACCAGCAGAATCTTGTCCTGTTGCGGGAGGGTCATCGGCGGCAATCCTCGGGTTAGGAATCTCTCTTTGCCTCCTCAGTCTATCGCAAAAAAAGTCCAAACACCAAGCGGTAAAAACGGAACGGCGCCGGCCTCACATTCTGCCGTGGGCCTTGAGCCAGAGGCGGCGCATGGTGGCGCGCGCCTCGTCATCCGCCAGGGTGGCGAGCAGGGAATCGAGTTCGTGCGCCTCCTCCCGGGAGAGGGGCTGCGGTTGCGGCGGAGGCTCCTCCGGCGGAACCGTTGGTGGCTCCTGATCGAGGAGGCTGTTCAACTGAAAGCGGATGTCGCTGAGCTTCGTCTCGCCGGGCAGGCGGCGATTGATCCCGGCAAGCAGGGTACCGCGCTCCAGATGAAGCTGCTGGAGCCAGACCGGATCGCTCACCTCCACCCAGAGCACGGTGCCGCGGATGATGGTCGGCTGCGCCCGCGTGGCGATCTCCTCCCCCACCACCTCGTTCCAGAAGAGAAAGAGCGCGTGCATCCCGAGCCGTTCGCGCCACTTTTTCTCGAGACTGAGATTGCCCAGCAGGGTGGCGATGGCCGTAATCTTGCCCGGGGGACGGTTCACAGTGGCTCCGTGGTGGGATTGACGAGGATGCGTGGTCCCGAGACCGCTCTCACCGCCGCATTGTAAACAACCCTTGCCGCTTTTGAAAGAACTCATTATATATGGGCACATTTTGCCCGCGGCCGCACGGCCGCCTTCACCGCCCCCTCACGAGGTATTCCCATGGGCTTTCGCTGCGGCATTGTCGGCCTGCCCAACGTCGGCAAATCGACCATCTTCAACGCGCTTACCGCGGCCGGCATCGAGTCGGCCAACTACCC
>JBFLYY010000271.1:0-3372 GCA_040756495.1 Thermodesulfobacteriota bacterium
AGCATGCTCATCACCATTGCCGGCCTCCAGGCCTTCCGGTCGCTCATCGTCCGCCAGTTCCCCAAGAGCGAGGACGCCGCGGTCACCGTCACCACCGCCTATGTCGGCGCCAGCGCCGAGCTGGTGCGCGGCTTCATCACCATCCCGCTGGAGCGGGTCATTGCCGCGGCCGACGGCATCGACTACATCGAATCCCAGAGCAGCCAGGGTGTCTCCACCATCACCGTGCGCCTCAAGCTCAACTACGACGCCACCAAGGCCCTGGCCGAGATCAGCTCCAAGGTCGATCAGGTGCGGCGCGACCTGCCGCCCGAGGCGGAGATTCCCATCATCAACATCGAATCGGCGGACAGCCGCTTTGCCGCCGCCTATTTGAGCTTCTCCTCCGACGTGCTCCAACAGAACGAAATCACCGACTACCTGGTGCGCGTGGTGCAGCCGCGCCTTTCCGCCGTTGCCGGCGTGCAGCGCGCCGACATCCGGGGCGCCCGCACCTTTGCCATGCGCATCTGGCTGAAGCCCGAGCGCCTGGCGGCCTTCAACATCAGCCCCGCCCAGGTGCGCAAGGCGCTGGCCGCCAACAACTACCTCTCCGCGGTGGGCCGCACCAAGGGCGCGCTCATCCAGGTGAACCTCGTCGCCAACACCGATCTGCGTTCGGTGGAGGAGTTCAAGCAACTGGTGATCCGCGAGCAGAACGGCGCCATCGTGCGCCTTGCCGACGTGGCCGACGTGGCCATGGGGGCCGAGGACTACGACAGCGAGGTGCGCTTCTCCGGCAAGACCGCGGTCTTCATGGGCATCTGGCCGCTGCCCAACGCCAACTCGCTCGACGTGGTCAAGGCGGTGCGCGCCGAACTGGCCGGCCTGCAGAAAGACCTGCCCACCGGCCTCAACGCCCGGGTGGCCTACGACTCCACGGCCTACATCGAAAGCGCCATCCACGACGTGACCAAGACCCTGGGCGATACCCTGCTCATCGTGGTGGTGGTGATCTTCCTCTTCCTGGGCTCGCTCCGCTCGGTGCTCATCCCGGTGGTGGCGATCCCGCTCTCGCTCGTCGGCGGCCTCTTCCTCATGCAGCTCTTCGGCTTTTCCATCAACCTGCTCACCCTGCTGGCCATCGTCCTTTCCGTGGGTCTGGTGGTGGACGACGCCATCGTGGTGGTGGAAAACGTCGAGCGCCACCTGAGCGAGGGCCAGACGCCGTTCGACGCCGCCCTGCTGGGCGCCCGCGAGCTGGTGGGGCCGATCATCGCCATGACCATCACCCTGGCCGCGGTCTATGCCCCCATCGGCTTCCAGGGCGGCCTCACCGGCTCGCTCTTTCGGGAATTCGCCTTTACCCTGGCCGGGGCGGTCACCATCTCCGGCGTGGTGGCGCTGACCTTGTCCCCGATGATGTCCGCCAAGCTGCTCAAGCCGGGCGACGAGGAAAAGGGTCTTTCCGGCCGCATCGCCCGCGACTTCAAACGACTGCGGGAGGCCTACGGCCGCTGGCTCGACGTGACCCTTGCCAACCGGCCGGCGGTCTATGCCGTCTGGATCGTGCTCTCCCTCGCCGCCTTCCCGATGTTCGCCATGTCGGCCAAGGAACTGGCGCCCACCGAGGACCAGGGCGTCATCTTCGGCATCATCGATGCGCCGGCCGATGCCACCCTCGACCAGACCAGCCGCTTTGCCGCGGCGGTGGCCAAGGTCTTTCTGAGCATCCCGGAGACCAACTACACCTTCCAGCTCACCCAGGCCAATTCCGGCTTCGGCGGCATGGTGGCCAAGCCCTGGGACCAGCGGGAACGCACCATCTACGAGATCATGCCCGAGGTCCAGCAGAAGCTCGCCCAGATCCCTGGCATCCGCATCATGCCGGTCTTCCGGCCCTCGCTGCCCGGCGGCGGCCAGTTCCCGGTGGAGTTCCTCCTCGCCTCCACCGCGGAAACCGAGCAGCTTCTCGATTTTGCCAAGCAGATCCAGAAAAAGGCGATCGAAAGCGGCATGTTCGCCTTCCCGCCGGTGATCGACGTGAAGATCGACCAGCCGCAGTCCGAATTCGTCATCGACCGCGACAAGGTGGCGGATCTGGGGCTCAATCTCGAACAGGTGGGCGCCGACCTCGGTGCCATGGTGGGCGGCAACTTCGTCAACCGCTTCGACATCGCCGGCCGCAGCTACAAGGTCATCCCCCAGGTGGAACGCCAGGGCCGTCTCAACCCCGACCAGCTCAACCACATCTACGTCACCGGCCCCAACGGCCAGCTGGTGCCCCTTTCCACCGTGGCGACCCTGCGCGACAGCACGGTGCCGCGGTCGCTCAACCGCTTCCAGCAATTGAATGCCGTGAAACTGAGCGGCGTGGCGGTCAAGCCCCTCGACGAGGCGCTCCGCTTCCTCGAGGACGAGGCCGCCAAGATCCTGCCCCAGGGCTACGTACTCGACTACACCGGCGAATCCCGCCAGCTCCGCCACGAGGGCAACAAGTTCGTGCCCGCCTTCCTGCTCGCGGTGGTGCTCATCTTCCTGGTCCTGGCCGCTCAGTTCAACAGCTTCCGCGACCCCTTCGTCATCCTGGGCGGCTCGGTGCCGCTGGCCCTCTTCGGGGCGCTCATCTTCACCTTCCTCAAGATGCCCGACCCGAACGTCCCCTTCTGGACCCAGGGCTGGACCACCTCGCTCAACATCTACTCCCAGGTGGGGCTGGTGACGCTGGTCGGCCTGGTGGCGAAAAACGGCATTCTCATCGTCGAGTTCGCCAACCAGCTCCAGCTCCAGGGCCGCGCCAAGCTCGACGCGGTGCGCGAGGCCTCCATGACCCGCCTCAGGCCCATCCTCATGACCAGCACCGCCACGGTGGCCGGCCATTTTCCGCTCACTCTCGTCTCCGGCGCGGGTGCCGCGGCGCGGAATTCCATCGGCCTGGTGCTCGTGGGCGGCATGGCCATCGGCACCCTCTTCACCCTCTTCGTGGTGCCGTCGATCTACATGCTGGTCGCCCGCGACCACGCCAGGGACCGCCTGAGCGGCACCAATCCGCCCCCGGTATCGGCCGAGGACGCGCCCCTCCGCTAGTCCCTACGACACACAGCACCCGACAGCAAAAGGAGCCGACGCCATGCGAACCACCCGACCCATCCTCCTCGCACTTCTGGTATCCTCTTGGCTTTCCGGCTGCACCGGGGAGCGTCCCATGTCGGCAATCGTCTACGACGCCCTGCAGAACCGGGAAAAAATGGTGCGTCCCGGCGACGACCCTGTCCCGCCCCCCACCCCCAGCTACGATGCCTACCAGCGGGAACGGGAGAAAATCCTGAGCGAAGAGGCGAAGAAAGAGCCCTGACCCTCCGCCGCCACCCGCCCAGCCCCTGCCAAGGCCGG
>JBFLYY010000272.1:0-7008 GCA_040756495.1 Thermodesulfobacteriota bacterium
AGTCTGAGTTTTAGGCTTTTTGCAACTGCTGTGGCTTCAACTCGCAAAAGCCTGGGACAGCCCCCGATGGGGCCGGGGACAGTCCCGGTTTTGCTGGCCCCCGTCCTTAAACTAGCGCCATTCTATGTTGTCCCCCATTGGCTGTGTGGTCGTGTTCAGGATGCTCCGGCGGAAAAAAGCGCGGTCATGCGTGGCCATAAGGCGGCCCGGGTGTGGGAGGGGCGCAGCAGCAGAAGGAGCAGGGCGATGGTGCCGTTGCGGAGGAGCAGGAGGTAGGCGGGGGTGCCGTTCTCTTCCCCGAAGCAGCCGCAGTCCACGGGAAGCAGAAGGTATCCCTGGGAGGCCACGAGGATCAGCCCGAAGAAGAGAAGGTAGAGGGTCGCCATGAGTCGGGCCGACCAGAGCATCGCCGCCCCGCTGAAGGCAACCGTGCCGAGCCCGATCTCGAGCCACGGCTGCCAGCGGGAAATGGTGATGATGGCCTGGAAGGAAAGGAAGTCGATCTCGTACAGGGTCAGCAGGAGGTCGCCGACCCGGGGAGCGGCAGCCTTGAGCCATCCCGCGACAACGAGCATCAGGGCGGCCAGGTAATAGTTGCCGATGACGAGAAACCGCCAGCAGGTCTTGGGAGTGGGAAGAGGCATGCTCAGGCGAGAAGCGGTGGTTGCCCCGCCGGTTCCTTCTCCCGTTGGATCGCACGGCCGTTCCAGAAGACCATGAGTCCGTCCGCCAGGGTGTCGAGGATTTCGACCTGGGCCTTCACCTCCTGCACGGTGGCGGCACCCTCTTCGGACACGGCGGCAAGGGACTGCACCGAGGAGTCGATGGTGGCAAGGGCGATCTTCACGCTCTCCTGATTCTGCGCCTGGTTCGCGGAATTTTCAATGATCCGCTTGATCTGCTCCGCGACCAGCTGCGAGGCCTTGCTGACCTGGGGGAAGGTGGTTTCGAGTTTGGCGACGACCGTTTCGCCCTGTCTGATCTTCGTGTCGAGCTGGTCTATGACCCCAGCCACCTGGTGCGAGGCCTCCGTGGCACGCATCGCCAGGTTGCGCACCTCGTCCGCCACCACGGCGAAGCCAGCTCCTGCCTCACCGGCCCGAGCGGCCTCCACGGCCGCATTGAGGGCCAGAAGATTTGTCTGGAACGCGATATCCTCGATGACCTTGACCAGGGCGGTGATCTTTTTGTCGGCCTCTCCCATGGCCTGCATGGCGACGACCACGTCCTGGATGACCCGTCCCGATTCCGAGGCGGTATGCAGCACCTCCTGGGTGGATCTGTCCACCTCCCGCGCGAGTCCCAGGTTGTCTTTTGCCTGTCCGGCCATGACCTCCACGGTGGCGGAGATCTCTTCAAGCGAGGCCGCGGAGGAGGAGGTCTCGTTGCTGATCTGGTCCGACATGCCGGCGATGTACCCCATGGAACGGAGAAGGGAGGTGGTTGTCGCCGCCGATTCCACCGACATGGCCTCCAGTTTTTTGGACATGGTGGCGACCAGGTAAATGGTGGTGAGACCGATGGCGGAGATGAGTATGAAGGAGACGAGCATGATGCGGAAGAATTGGTTGCTCACGTCCTGGACGTGCTGCATGCTCGCGTTGTGGATGGCGGAGCTGTCGGCCACCGCCTTTCCCAGGGTCTGGAGCATGAACCTGTTCTGTTCGGCGAATATCTTGGTGTATTCGGCCTCGGTGGCGAACTCCATGTCGATGGAGGCGTGGACCATCTTCATCCCTGCCCCGTAGGATGCCTGGTACGATTTCTTCAGCTTGGCGGCCAGACTTTCTTCTCCTGCCTTCGCCGGCGCGAGTTCCGCCATCTTGGCGAGGAGTGCCTCGGCCTTCTCGTTGAGGGGGCCAATCTGCTTCAGCGCCTCGACGCTGCCGACCGCCTTGGCCGTATTGAAGCGCTCCACGACCAGGGAGAGGGTTCCTTGCATTTCGATGGCGAGCTTGGTTTCCGGAAAGACCTGGTTACGGACCCTTGTCACGTCGGTGGCCAGTCTTTTCATGGAAAATATCGCGAAAACGATGATGGCGGAGGCGAGCGCGCCGAGGAGGAGAAAGGCGACGTAGAGACGCCACTTGTTGCCGACAGTACGCAAAAAGGAGGGATTCATGAAAGAAGAACCTTGCTCGAGGGTCAAAGGTGCGGCCCCGGCATGGCCGCCTCACAGGGACGGCCGTGCCGGGGGTGTCCGGGTTGTCGGGTGCGCCGATTATTTGCTGACGGGCAGTCCGGCCTGAATCCACGCGGTGACGCCGCCGTCCATGATCGCCACGTTGGTGTATCCCTTCATGTGGAGGAATTTGGCCGCAACGAGCAGCTGTTTTCCGGCGTGGTCGGTGAGCACGAGCTTCTTGTCCTTGGGCAGCCTGGTATATTGGGTATCCATGTCATCCAGCAGGATGTTGACCGTTCCGCCGATCTTGCCAAGATCCATGTGCTTTTCCCCCCGGATGTCGACAAGCACGAGGGAAGCCCTCTGGTCCGCGACCTCCTTCGGGGTCATGCGGGGGATCTCGACCTTCGGGTAGGCGGTTTTGGCAACCACCTCGTAGCCCCGTTTGGCCCATTCCGGCAGGCCTTCGTTATAGACCATGACGTTGGTGTAGCCAAGTTTGACGGCTTCCTCGGCGGCGATGCGGCTTTTGCCGCACTTTGGTCCCTTGCAGTAGAAGATGAGCAGCTTGCCCTTGTCGGCGGGCAGGTTCGAATTTCCCTTCACCTTGCTGGCAGGGATGTTGACGGAACCCTTGATGGCCATTTCGTTGTGTTCGATGCTGCTCAGGGCGTCGGCAAGAACCAGGGGGGCTGCCGCGTCCATTTTCTTTTTCAACTCATCGGTGGTGATGAATGGAATTTCGGCGGCAAAGGCCGTGGCCAGGCCGACGAGTACGGCGCATATGGTGGCAACCAGAAGGGGAACCGTTTTGAGTAGTCTTTTTTCCGTCATTTCTTTCTCCTATTTTTTTGGACATGTTGGGTTGGCAACTCGCGCGAGAAATAATCATTCTCAACTGGACATCCATGGTAGATGAATCGATCGGAGCTTGGCAAGCCTCTTTTTGCGAGCCGAGCGACAAAAAACAGAGTGAATTCAATTGGTTGATAGGGGGAAGTGGCGAGGGGTAAGGGGAGTGCTCGATGCGGGAGAGATCTGCGCCATTTTCGGGCGGGCGCCGCCGGTTCGTCCTGGTGCCCCCGTCCTGGCGCTCTGGCGCTGCCTCTGGCGCGGGGCCTTGGCTCCGAGGTCAGGCGTCTGTTGGCCGAGACGCCGCTGTGGCTCTCCGCCCTTCTCCCCTCCGGTCTTTGCGGGGGGCGTGGCAGTCCGCCTCTGGAAAAAGCGAGGCCCCTCCGAGGGGTGGAGGGGCCTCGCCCACAACAAGGGATGCTGCATGTGCCAGTGAACAGCGAAAATCAATCAGCGGCCTGGCACTTACCGCCTTCGCATTCCACGGTGGCCATCAGGAAACGGGCCTTGAGGCCTGCCTTGCCGAGCGGCCCCAGGGCCATCTGGGCCCGGGCGCCGGTGGTGCAGTGGACCAGGATTTCCTTGTCCTTCGGCAGCTCGACCGCCCGTTTGCCGAGTTCGTCCAGCGGGATGTTGACGGCGTTGTGGAACATGCCGGCCTTGACCTCGTCCTTGGTGCGGACATCGAGGATGACCTGGCCGGGCATGCCCTCGGCGGCCTTCAGGAAGTCGCTCAGGGCGACTTCGTCCTTGCCGAGCTTGCGCACCCACTTGATCTCGGTGGCCGCCGGGCCGGTGACCAGCTGGTTGCCGCGGGCCGCGAATTTCTCGAGGCCGCCGTTCACCAGGGCCACGGTCTTGTAGCCCCAGCCGGTGATGGTCCTGGCGGCCGCTTCGGCATCCTGGCCGTTGCCGTAGAGGACGATGGGCGCGGATTTCTTGGCCGGAAACTTCTCCTCGGCCTGGGCGAGCTGCGCCATGGGGATGTTGACCGCGCCCTTGATGTGGCCCTTGGCGGCCTCGGCGGCAGAACGGAGATCGACCAGCACGATGTTGCCGGTGTTGACGAAGCTGTCGGAGGAAGTCAGGGTGTGGCCGTCCTTTACCCAGCCCGGGTCACCCTTGAGGTACACCTTGATGTTGCCGTAACCCATCTTTGCCGCCAGACCGGCGGCTTTGGGGCTCATGCCTCAGGTGGGGCCTCCGCAGTAGAAGACCAGCATGGTGTTTTTGGTCTTGGCGTCTCCGGGCAGATAGGTGGCCCCGGTCTCCTCCATCTTCGGTACCGGCAGCGAGATGGCGGTGGGGATGTGCGCCTCGTTGTAGCGGGGCGCCGGGCGGGAATCGACCAGGAAGTAGTTGCCCGCCTCCGGCCCCATGGCCACCAGCTTGGCCAGTCCGTCGCTCTCTATCTCGGCCACGCCGGCCGGGAGTTTCACCACCTTGGGCTTGATGACGGTGGCGACCTTGTCCCCGCCGCGCTCCTCGAAGGTGATCACCGCGCCTTCGCCTTCCTTGGCAAACTCCATGCCCATGGTCTTGTCGTCGAACTTGACCATCTCGCTTCTGGCGTCGAGTTCGATGGAGATGGATTTGGCCTTTTTCGAGACCCCGAGAATCTTGCCTGCGTAAACGTTCTTGTTCTGCTGTTGGGCTGCCGCCGGCTCGGCCGCGTTGCTCGCCGGGGCGGCGATCATCGGCCCGCCGACCAGCAGCGAGGCGAAGACCAGTGCCGGCACCAACCGGCGGTATTGCTTCGACATCGTCATGGGTGTTCCTCCCTCTCGTATTTGGGATACCACGTGAAAGCCCCTTGTCTCCTCTGTCATACCGTGTGGCGATGCTGCCGTGCAACCTCCTTTGCCTTATTCGGTCTCCTCCGGGGCCGCGCCCTGGAGTCGGAAAAAGTGTGCCCCCTTGGTCGATTTTTTAAGCAAAGGCGGTGCCAGGGTGTGATGTTGGTGAATAACGTGGCGGGATCAATTGGAAAAGAGGACGCAGGGGGGGCGGGGCAACCGCCCATGGGGTGCAAGGGGATTTGACGCCTGGGGCGCGCGGGGGGTGCCGGAGGGGATCCTGCAAAGAAATTTGCGGCTCACTCCTGGGGCGTTGCCGCGTCCTTTTCCGTCTGCTTGAGGCGCCAGTTCAGGGCCTGGCGGGTGATGCCGAGGAGATCGGCGGCAATGGCCTGATTGCCCTGGGCCCTTTTCAGCGCCTCCTGCACCAGCAGGTTGCCGGACTCCTTCAGGGTCGGCAGGGTTGCCAGGTGGGCAAAAGGGGTGTCTGCCGGCGGGGCCGCCGCCATGGCCTGCCCCGGCTCGCGGGCCGCCCGTTGTCCCAGGTATTCCTTGAAGGAATCCATGGAGAGGGTGCGCGCCTTGTGTTTGCTCAGGGCGTCGAGGATCATGTTCTTCAGTTCCCGGATGTTGCCGGGATAGCGGTAGGTGCCCAGGAGGGCGACGAGTTCCTTGGGAAAGGGCGGCTTTTTCTTGCCCAGCCGTTCGGCCGCCTCGGCGAGCAGGCGGTCGACGAGCAGCGGCAGGTCGTCGAGGCGGTCGCGCAGCGGCGGGATCCGGATGTGGTGGGCGTGCAGCCGGTAGAAGAGATCCTTGCGGAAGGTGCCGTTCTGCTGGAGCTGGTCGAGGCGGTGGTGGGTGGCGAAGATCATCCGGCAGTCGGTGCGCTTGGGCACATCGGCCCCGAGGGGCAGGTATTCCCGCTCCTGGAGGAGGCGCAGAAGCTTGATCTGCGAGGATTGGGAGAGGTCGCCGATCTCGTCGAGGAAGAGGGTGCCGCCGGAGGCCTGTTCGATGAGGCCGGAGCGCGATTTCTCCGCCCCGGTGAAGGCGCCCTTCCGGTGGCCGAAGAGGGTGTCGCTGAACATGGTGTCGTCGAGGCCGGCGATGTTGACCGGCACGAAGGGCCCCTGCCGGCCGCTCAAGGTGTGGAGCGCCTGGGCGATGAGTTCCTTGCCCACCCCGGTCTCGCCGGAGATGAGCACCGGCTCGCAGGTGTTGGCGATGGCCTCCATGTACTGGAAGATGGAGCGCATCGCCTTGTTGGCCGTGGTGATGGCGCGAAAGGCCTCGGGATGGTCCAGTTTGTCCTGAAGGAAGTGTTCCTTCAGCTGGTCGTTCTCGCGGCGCAAGCGGCTGAAGTCGATGGCCCGCTGCACCCCGGCGATGAGGCGCTCCTCCTCGGCCACCTTGGTGCAGTAGTCGAAGGCGCCGAGCCGCATGCAGCGCACGGCGGTGTCCAGCAGGTCGAGGCCGGTGAGGATGATGACCGGGGTGCCGGGATATTCCGCCACCACCTGGGGCAGCAGCTCCTCGCCGGAGAGGTGCGGCATGGTGAGATCGAGCACCACCACGCTGACGGGCTGTTCGGCCAGCAGCGCCATCACCTTGCGGCTGTCGGCGCAGCAGATCAGGTTGTTGATCCCCACCGAGCGCAGGGTGAGGCTGAAACTGTGCAGCCACGCCTCTTCGTCGTCCACCAGCAGGACGGGATGGAACGGCACGCGGGGTTTTTCCATGGCAGTGGCTCCGGGGAAAGTGTCAAATTATTTTGCATGCCCCGGCTGGGAAATGCAACGGCTTTTTCAGGCGGCAGGGGCGATGGCCGGGAAGGCGGCAATGGCGGTGGTGCCCTGGCCAGGGGTGGAGGTGAAGCGGAGGGTGCCGTTGTGCTCCTTGACGATCCCGGCCGAGACCGAGAGGCCGAGGCCGGTGCCGCCCATGGCCCGTTTGGTGGTGAAGAAGGGGTCGGTGATCTGGTGGAGCACCTCGGGGGCGATGCCGCTGCCCTCGTCCTCGACCACGATCTCGACCCTCTGTTCCGCCTCGTGGTAGCGGGTGGCGAGGCGAATCCCCTGGCTGTCGGCGGCCAGGGCCTCGCAACTGTTCTGGAGCAGATTGATTACCACCTGTTCGAGGCGCTGGGGGTTGCCGCGGATGAGCGGCAGGGCGGGGGCAAGGTCGGCTGCGAAGCAACGGGTCGATTTCTTGAGCTTGTTGTGGGTGAGGCGGATG
>JBFLYY010000273.1:0-4483 GCA_040756495.1 Thermodesulfobacteriota bacterium
GTTCTGGCCAAGTTCTGCCAGAAGGAGGAGGAGCGGATCAAGAAGACGAAGCAGATCCCGCGATTGAGCCGGGCCCAGCGCATGGAGATCAAGGAAAACGTCACCCTTTCCCTCATGAAGAAGGCGCTCCCGGTGCCCGCGGTCTACGACATGTGCTGGAACCTGGCCGAGAACACGGTGCTCTTCTTTTCCACCAACCAGAAGGCGCAGGAGGTCTTCGAGGAGTTCTTCCGCGAGGTCTTCGGTCTCGGCCTCATGCTCCAGGTGCCCTATCTGGTGGCCGACCACCTCCTGCCCGCAGAGCAGCGTCCGGCCCTGGCCGAGCTGGAACCCGTGATCTTTGTCTAGGAGGTGCCATGGATCTCGTTGACCTGATTGATGAGAAACGTTTCCTGGGTCAGGAATTCCTCACCTGGCTCTGGTTCAAGAGCGACGAGCGCGGCGGCACGATCTTCCTGCCCGAGAGTGGCAGCGACATCCAGCTCGTCTTTGAAAAGCACATGCTCCTTGAATACGGCGAGGGCGAGGCGCACGAGAAGGTGATCTGCCGCGGGCTCCAGACCGAACTGAAAGAGGCGCGCACCGGGCTCGCCATGGGCAAGAAGCTCGAACAGGCGCGGATTCAGCTCATCCGCGACGACCACGAGTGGCACCTCACCCTGCGCGGCAGCCTCATGGAGTTCCAGGGCGTGCGGCTCCCCAAGACCATGGCCAACAGCGAGGAGTCCGACGAGCCGGAGGCCATGGAGGCGCGGCTTTTGGACCAGATCGGCCTCTACGAGATGGTGGTCCGCACGGTGGACCAGCTCTACCGCATGTTCCTGGAGGTGCGCACCGGCAGCGGCTGGAGCACGGAATTGACCAAGATGCAGGCCTGGGTGGAGAAGGCCAGCGCGCTTTAGCGAGGAAAGGGTATGGATTTCGAAACCGTCATCGGTCTTGAGGTGCATGCGCAGCTCAAGACCAAAAGCAAGATCTTCTGCGGCTGCACCACCGAGTTCGGCCGGCCGCCCAACACCAACACCTGCCCGGTCTGCCTCGGCATGCCCGGCGTGCTGCCGGTGTTGAACCGGAAGGTGGTGGAGTTTGCCATCAAGCTGGGGCTGGCCACCAACTGCACACTCAATTTCCGCAACCAGTTCGCCCGCAAGAACTACTTCTACCCGGATCTGCCCAAGGGCTACCAGATCTCCCAGTTCGAGCTGCCCATTGCCGAGCACGGCTGGATCGAGATCGAGGTGGCTGGCAAGACCAGAAAGATCGGCCTCACCCGCATCCACATGGAGGAGGATGCCGGCAAGCTGGTCCACGACGAGCGGGAGCCCAGGAGCTATGTCGATCTGAACCGCACCGGCGTGCCGCTCCTCGAGATCGTGAGCGAGCCGGACATCCGCTCCCCGGAAGAGGCGGCGGCCTACTTGAAAAAGCTCCACGCCATTGTCCGCTACCTCGACATCTGCGACGGCAACATGCAGGAGGGCAGCTTCCGCTGCGACGCCAACATCTCGCTCCGCCCCCGTGGAGAGAGCAAATTCGGCACCCGCACCGAACTCAAGAACATGAACTCCTTCCGCAACGTGCAGCGGGGGCTGGAATACGAGGAGCGCCGCCAGCGCGATCTCTTGCTCGACGGCGAGGCAGTGGTGCAGGAGACCCTGCTGTGGGACGCCGACCGGGGCGTGACCGGTTCCATGCGCTCCAAGGAGGAGGCCCACGACTACCGCTACTTCCCGGACCCGGACCTGGTGCCGGTGGTGCTCGACGAGGCGTGGATCGCCGAGGTCAAGGCCACCATGCCGGAACTGCCCCATGAGCGCAAGAAGCGCTTTGTCGAAGCCTTGGGCCTGCCCGAGGCGGACGCCGAGGTGCTCACCTCCACGCGCGAGCTGGCCGACTATTTTGAACAGGCCCTGGCCGGCTGCGGCCAGGCCAAGAAACTCGGCAACTGGATCATGACCGAACTCATGCGCGCCTTGAAGGGCGAGGAGGGGATCGACTTGAGCCAGTGCCCGGTGACGCCTGCGCAGCTCGCTGCCCTCATGGTCATGCTGGAGCAGGGCACCATCAGCGGCAAGATCGCCAAGACCGTGTTCGAGGAGATGATGGCCACGGGCAAGGACGCGGAGGCAGTGGTCAAGGAGAAGAACCTGGTCCAGATGAGCGACACCGGGGAGCTGGAGGCGATCGTGGCCGAGATCATCGCTGCCAACCCGGAGCAGGCCCAGCAGTTCCGTGAGGGCAAGAGCAAGGTCATGGGCTTCTTTGTCGGCCAGCTCATGAAAAAGACCGGCGGCAAGGCGAACCCGCAGATCGCCAACGATCTGTTCAGTAAGGCGTTGGCAGAATAGCCACGAAAACCACGAAAGGACGCGAAAGGGTGGATGGCGAACTTTTGGAAAAAAAGTTGGTGTATGCCATTACCGGGTGTGTCTACGAGGTCTATCGGGAATTGGGGCATGGCTTTCTGGAAAAGGTTTATGAGAATGCCCTGCGGCAGGAATTGATGGCCCAAGGGTTTGCCGTGCAGAGTCAGGTGCCGTTGGCGGTCACCTATAAGGGCGAAACCGTGGGCGACTATTTTGCCGATCTGATAGTGAACGACCGGGTAGTGATCGAGCTTAAGGCCCAGGACAAGGTGCAGAAGGCGCATGGGGCCCAGATTCTCAACTACCTGAAAGCCACCGGGAAAAAGGTTGGCCTGCTGGTGAATTTCGCCTATCCTAAAGCCACCGTGAAACGATTCGTTTTCTAACTTTTCGTGTCTTTCGTGGATTTCGTGGCCATGACCCATGGATAAAACCGACTGGCAGCAGAAGGGGGCAGGGCACCGGCAGCGGCTGCGGGAGAAATTCTTAAGCCGCGGCATCGACGCCTTTGCCGAGGCCGAGGTGGTGGAACTTCTGCTCACCCTGGGCACCCCGCGCAAGGACTGCAAGGAGATGGCCCGCAGCCTCATCGCCCGTTTCGGTTCCCTGAGCAAGACCCTCGAGGCCTCCCAGGCCGAGCTGGAGCAGATACCGGGCATCGGTCCCACCAACAGCTTTGCCCTCCACTTCATCCACGGCGTGGCCCGCCGCTATCTCAAGGAACGGCTCATCGGCAAGGAGTACCTCCGCTCGACGCGGGAGGTGGCGGAGTATCTCATCCACGCCATGCGCGACCTGGGGCGCGAGACCTTTCTTGCCATCTTCCTCGACGCCTCCTTCGGCATCAAGGGCAGCGAGACCATTGCCGAGGGCTCCATCGCCGCTGCCACGGTCTATCCCCGCGAGCTGATCCGCCGCGCCTTTGACCACCACGCCGCGGCCCTGGTGGTGGCGCACAATCACCCCTCGGGCAACATCAACCCCTCGGCCGAGGACCGGGCCCTCACCCGTCGTCTCTTTGCCGCCCTGGCCTTCGTGGACGTCCAACTCCTCGACCATGTCATCGTCGGCGGCAGCGGCCAGACCTACAGCTTTGCCGACCACGGCCTCATGGCCGAGATCCGGCAGGAGTGCCAGCCGCTCCTTGGCGGGCGATGAGCACTGCCGCGATCACCCCGGAGTCGGGCGAAGGACCGCCGGGGCTCTATGTCCACATCCCCTTCTGCCGTTCCAAATGCGGCTACTGCGCCTTTGCCTCCTACCCCTGTGTCGCGCCGCCGGTCGATTATCTTGCCAGCGTGATTCAGGAGGCCTCCCGGATGGCTGCCTCGCCTTGGGTGCAGGCGCGCCAATTCGCTTCGCTCTTCATCGGCGGCGGCACCCCGACCATCTACGCAGGCGAACAGTTGGCCGGATTGATCCGCGACCTGCGGACTTGCTTCGCCTTTGTTGACACCCCGGAGATCACGGTGGAGGCGAACCCCAACACCGTGACCACGGAGAAGTTGGCGCACCTCCGGGAGGCGGGGGCGAACCGGTTGAGCCTGGGGGTGCAGTCCTTTTCCGATCGATTGCTCACGGCCATCGGCCGCAGCCATACCAGGGCCGAGGCCATCGCCGCCATCGCTGCCGCCCGCGTTACCGGCTTCGAGAATTGCAATCTCGATCTGATCTACGGCCTGCCGGGCCAGACCCTGGCCGACCTGCGCGAGTCGCTCGCCGTGGCCCTGGAACATGGTCCGGAGCATCTGGCCCTCTACGAGCTGATGGTGGAGCCAGGCACCCCCATGGCCGCCTGGGTGGAAGAGGGGCGTGTTGCCCTGCCCGATGACGACCAGATGGCCGAGATGGAAGCCATGGCCCAGGAACTGCTGACCGGCGCGGGGTACCAGCGGTACGAGGTCGCCAATTTTGCCCGCCCCGGCTCCGCCTGCCGCCACAATCTCAATTACTGGCGCAACGGTTCCTATCTGGGGCTGGGCGCGGCCGCGGTCTCCTGCCTCTCCGGCCTCAGGCTCAAGAACGTGGCCGACCCGGCACGGTACGCCGCGCTGATCGAAAAGGGCGAGTTGCCGTACGCCGAGGCCGAGGCCATGGGGCTGGTGGCCCGCTTCCGC
>JBFLYY010000274.1:0-5726 GCA_040756495.1 Thermodesulfobacteriota bacterium
ACTCATCGTCACCGTCTGTTCCGTCATGGCCATCTCCGCCATGAGCAGCCTTTTCGAGGCTGTTCTCTATTCGGTGCCCCTGGGCCACGTGGAGGTGCTGGCCCGGAGCAACAGCTTCTCCGGCCGGCTGCTCAAACGGCTCAAGCGGGAGATCCACAAGCCCATCGCCGCCATCCTCACCCTGAACACGGTGGCCAACACCGCGGGCGCCGCGGTGGCGGGCGCCATGGCCGCCGCTGTCTTCGGCGAGGGGAATCTGGTCTGGTTCTCCGCCGCCTTCACCCTCGGCATCCTGCTCTTCTCCGAGATCCTGCCCAAAACCATCGGCGTGGCCCACAACAAGGCAATCGCCCCCTGGATCGCCCTGCCGATCCACGGCATCGTCACCCTGCTCTCCCCGGTCCTCTGGCTCATCCACGTGGTCACCCGCCTCTTTGGCGCCCGGGACCAGCAACTGCTGGTTTCGGCCGAGGAGGTGCAGGCCATTGCCAGCCTGAGCCGCAAGGCGGGCGAGATCGACACCCAGGAGGAACGGGTCATCACCAACGTCCTGGAACTCCGCCACAAGCAGGTGCGCCAGGCCATGACCCCCCGCACCGTCACCTTCAGCCTGAGCGCCCACCTGACCGTGGCCGAGGCCAAGGAGTTCGAGAAGAGATGGAATTTCCACAGCCGGGTACCTGTGTACGACAAGAACCCCGACGACGTGGTGGGCATCGTGCTCAGGAAGGACGTGCTGCTCTGCGCCGCGGCGGACAGGGAGGAGACCACCCTCGGGGAACTCATGCATCCGGTCCACTTCGTGCCGGAGTCGGCCCGCCTCACCCCGGTGCTCCTCGATTTTCTCGAACGGCGCAGCCATCTCTTCGTGGTGGTGGACGAATACGGCAGCTTCACCGGGGTGATCAGCCTCGAAGACGTGATCGAGGAGCTGGTGGGGCGGGAGATCGTCGATGAGTCCGACCAGACCCAGGACATGCGGGAGTTGGCGCGCCGGAAACGCGAATCCCTCTTCAGCCAGCGGATCGGCCTAAAAGAGCACCATGAGGTAGGAAATCAGCAGGGCGCCGATCAGTAGGTTGATGCCGAGAAAGTTCTTGAACGGCACCAGGCCTTCGAAGTCGCGCAGACAGAACTGCCAGAGGATGTAGCAGCCGGCCAGGGCGCCGTTGAGCAGGAAGAAGGCGGAAAGCACCTGGACCGGAAAATTCGGGATGGTGAAGGCCAGCCGCTCCAGAAAACCGAGGCCTGCCTGCCGCCCCACCGTGGGCAGAAAGTCCCCCACCCCCCGCGCGAAGTACCCCATGCGATAGACCAGTTCGCCGGAAAAGGCCATGGGGATGAGGATCGGCACCAGGGGCGCGAACCGGCCGAAGGTCGGGTCTTCGGTGATGCCGAAGAGCCGCGACCCGGAACGGATGATGCAGAGGATGAAGGCAAAACCTGCCACCAGCAGCAGACTGAAGAGCAGGGCATCGTTCAGGCCGAACACCTGCCGGAAGTGGGCATAGCCGGGGTGCAGCCGCAAAAAGCGGGCCAGCTGCGAGCCGATCAGAAAGGGCACGATGTAGGTGCAGGTGATGAAACGGCCCTTGTTGCGGATCAGTTCCGAATAGGGGTTGCGGAGCAGAAGCTGGGGGGAATCGCGGTCGCAGAGGGGCAGACAGTGGCCGCAGATCAGGCAGTGCAGATTGTTCTGCACGCTGTAGGCGCCGAGATAGACCGGGCAGCCGCGTTTGTCGCCCAGGCCCTTCTTGCAGGCAAAGGATTCGCAGCCGCGGCAGCGTTCGTGGTCCGGCCGGAATTCGGTGATGGAAAGCGTTGCCGCCGCGCCGCTGATGCGGCCCAGCGGGCAGAGGTGGCGGCACCAGGCCTGGCCGGGGTACAAGATCGAGAGCAGGGCCGCGCCGAGGACGATGGAAAGAACAAAGAGCGAGGTGCCCACCGGCGACTTGTCGAGCCCCGCCACCACCTCGGTCCAGATGATGAGGGCCAGCAGGAAGACCGAGGCGTACACCCCGTATTTCTGGAGGACGCGGGGCACCTCGCGGTTCAGGGTCCAGCCCTTGCGCTGGAGAAAGAGGCCGAGGCCCGGGAAGGGACAGATGCCGCACCACATGCGGCCGACGAAAAACCAGCTCAGCACGATGGTGGGCCAGATCACGCCCCAGCTCAAAAAGACCGCCACGTTGCGGTCCGCCTCCGTCGGGCCGAAGAGGCCGGAAACCACCACCACGATGAAGAGCACGTCGCCGGCGGTGCGCATGTAGGCGTAATGGTGGCGGGCGGCCAGAAAGCGGCGGATGCTCGGGAAGAGCCGGAAGAGGTCGAGGCGGTCCTTTTCCTCGGCGGAGATCAGGCTGCGCAGCGCCTTGGTCCACCAGATCATCGCCCCTCTCCTCCTCTTGCCCGCCGCGGCAGCACTCTCAACCAACCTCCTCCAGCACCGTCCGCAGCGGGATCTCCCGGCCGTCGCGGACCACGGTCAGCGTCACCGCGTCCCCCACCCGGTACTGCTCCAATTCGTTGCGCAGGTCGTCGTAGGTGTGGATTCGGCGGCCGTTGACCGCCACGATGACGTCTCCCAGCACCACCTCGCCCATGTCGCGGGTGGTGCCGCGCAGGCCGCTTTTATCCGCGCCGCTGCCCGGCGCGATGTTGATGACCAGCACGCCGTCGATGCCCAGCCGCTGGGCCAGCTTGTCGTGCGCCACCGAGATGCCGAGGCCCGGCTGGATCAGGCGGCCGTGGCGGATGATCTCCGGCACCACCCGGTTGACCACGTCCACCGGCACGGCAAAGCCGATGCCGGCGCTGCCGCCGGAGGGGCTGTAGATCGCGGTGTTCACGCCGATAAGCCGGCCGGCGCTGTCGAGCAGCGGCCCCCCGGAGTTGCCGGGGTTGATGGCGGCGTCGGTCTGGATCACTCCCTGGATGGTTCGGCCGGTCACGGCCTGGATCTCGCGACCCAGGGCGGAGACGATGCCGGAGGTCATGGTCTGGTCGAGGCCGAAGGGGTTGCCGATGGCAAAGACCCGCTGCCCCACCAGCAGGTTGTGCGACTCGCCGATGGGCAGGGCCTTCAGTTTTTCGACCGGCGCCGCGATCCGCAACACCGCGAGATCCTTGTCGGGCGCCACCCCGACGATCACCCCCTTCCATACCGTCTGGTCGGCCAGGGTCACCTCCACCCGGTTGGCATCCTCGATGACGTGGTAGTTGGTGACGATGCGGCCTTCGCGGTCCCAGATGAAGCCGGAGCCGGTGCCCTTGGGAATCTCATAGACGTTGAGATTGAAGAGGTTGCGGCGCAGTTCGCTGGTGGTGATATAGACCACTGCCGGCGAACTGTTGCGGAAGATCTCCACCGCGCTCTTCTCCTCGCTGGCGAGATCGCCCCGCGCCACCACCGCCTTGGGGCCGGCGTCGGGTTCGGTCAATGGCCGGCGGTCGAAGCGAAAGAGCAGCCACCAGCCGGCGAGGATGAGCACCACCACCAGCAGCCAGGAAACGCGCCGTTTGGCCAGGGGACGCCGAGGTTCTCCGGAAAGTGGGATCATGGCCTAGAAACTCAGGAAGAATTTGGCAATGAGAAAATAGGCGGAAACGCCGAGGATATCGATGGCCGTGGTGACGAAGGGGCCGGTGGCCACGGCGGTGTCAACGTTGAGACGCCGCAGCACGAGCGGCACGCCGGTGCCCACGGTGGCGGCCAGCGTCATGGAGAAAAGAATGGCGCTCCCCACCACGAAGCCCAGCTCCGGCGGATGGGCATAGCCGAAATAAGCGAGCACCCCGAGCACCAGACCGTAGAGGGAGCCGAGCAGCAACCCGACCCGCATCTCCTTGAAGACCACGTGGGAAAGTTCGTTCATGTTGATGCGGCCGGTGGCAATGCCCCGCACCACGATGGTGCTCGACTGGGTGGCGATGTTGCCGCCCATGCCGGCCACCACCGGGATGAAGGAGGCCAGGGCCAGCACCTTCTGGAGTTCGTTCTGGAAGAAGGAGATGATGAAAGCCGCGGTCACCCCGCCGATCAGGGTGGCAAAGAGCCAGGGCGCCCGGGTGCGGGCGTTCTCGACGGTGGATTTGAGCAGGATCTCCTGGTCCTTGCCGGCGCCCGCCATCTGCAGGAACTCCTCGGTGGCCTCCTCGCGGATAACGTCGATGACGTCGTCCACGGTGATGATGCCCACCAGCTTGTAGGAGGAATCCACGACCGGCACCGCGAGGAAGTTGTACTGCGAGACGATGTGGGCCACCTCGCTCTGCTTGGTGTCGACGCTCACCGCGATCACCTTGCCGTTCATGATGTTCTTGAGCTGGCGGTAGGGCGGATGGAGCAGCAATTCGCGCAGCGAGAGCACGCCGGAGAGGAGCTGCTCGTCGCCGTGGGTGATGTAGAGGTAAAAGGACATCTCCTTTTCCTCGCTGCGCTCCTGGATCTTCTTGACCGCGTCGCCGACGCTCATCTCCTCGTCGAGGGCCATGTATTCCGGCGACATCAGGCCGCCGGCGGTGTCCGGCCCGTACTGCAGGAGCTGATCGACCTCCTCGCGGTCGGTCTTCTCCATCAGCTTGCGGATCTCGTTGGCCAATTCCTCGGGGAGCGCTTCGAGAAGGTCGGCGGCATCGTCGAGATCCATCTCGTTGATGATGGAGACGAGATATTGCGGGGTGAGATCGCTGACCAGTTCGAGCATCAGCGACTGGTCGAGTTCGCTTAGGAATTCGCCGACCAGATCGGTCTGGGCGATGATGTTGAAGACACCGCGCCGCTCGGCGGGGGTGAGGTGGCGGAAAACCCAGGCGGTGTCGGCCGGGTGGGTCTTCTTGAGCAGCTTCAGGAGGTGATCCACCGCGTTGCGCCGATTGAGGCGCCGTACGGTGTCGAGGATCACCATTCCTTCGTTGCCGATGAGTTCGCGCTTTGCTCCCCTTTTCATGCCCCCTACCACGCCGCCATGTGTTGTCCCATCGAGCAACCGTTTGAGGAATTTTCTTCTTATAGCCCGAGGGTTGCGGGCGCGTCAACCACTATGCCGTGCCTGCCTTGGCCTTCGCGGCCAGGCTATTTGAGCCAGCGGGTGAGCACCTCGACGATCTTGCCGGCCTGGTCGGGGCTCGAGATGTTGAACTTGGACTGCTGCATGTATTCGCCGTTCACCTTGCGGTAGCGCCGGATGGAATACTGGTCCGGCCCATAGGCCTCCTTCTTGGCGTCCCACTGCTGGTAGCGGAAGACGATGGTGGCCCAGGCGCCCTTCGACAGGATCTCCTTGTCGAGTTCCTTGACGAGCTGCACCCCGTCCTCTTCGTAGTTGATGGTGATCTCCTCTACCTTTGCTGCCATGGCTCCTCCCCTTGTGCGATGGATCTCGACGGGCCGGCATGGGCCGGGATCCTGTCCGTCTGTTGCCTCTCCGTCGCACCGGACTCCGGAACGGCAACAAGAAAAGGGGTTAGGCTGTTCACCTAACCCCTTGATATTGCTGGTAGCGGGGGCAGGATTTGAACCTGCGGCCTTCGGGTTATGAGCCCGACGAGCTACCGGACTGCTCCACCCCGCGTCACGAGTCGCCAACTATACCCTGTTCCCAGGAAATGTCAAGGCGTCAGCCGGAGATTTCTTGCTTTTCCGTCAGCTGCCGGAGGCGGATCATCACCTCGGCCGGCAACCTGGCCAGTTTGCCGGCCCGGTCCACGGCCGCGTGGGTGGTAGA
>JBFLYY010000275.1:0-23671 GCA_040756495.1 Thermodesulfobacteriota bacterium
CAAACCGCGCCTTGCCGGCGTCAATCCGCATGGGTTGTCCAAGGCGTTTACGGCTCCTGATTTGCCTGGTCGTTTTTTGCCTTGAGGCGGTATAGCAGATGTTATACGATGGCGGAGGCGCAACGGGCAGGTTCCCCATGGTACAGGCGGTCGAGGCGGAGAAGAATGAGCCGGCAACCCGACAATTTTCCGGAAACGGTCAAGCAGGTCCGGCGGCGGCTGGGGCTCTCCCAAGAGGAGCTGGCCCAGGCACTAGGGGTGAGCTTTGCCACGGTCAATCGCTGGGAGAATGGCAAGACCGTGCCGTCGAAGCTGGCACAGCGGCAGTTTGAGCAGTTTTGCGCGGCCCAAAAAGAGCAGGGGGATTGGCCGAGTGATTTTTAGTGAAGATTCATGCGTCGAAATCTCCTGCATTTTGCAATTTTGTTAACGATTTGATTTTGTTGAGGAATTTAACATGGAACATCAGGGATCATTACAGGATTTGTCCGATGTCGTCCGGCAGTTCTGCGAGGCCCGCGACTGGGACCAGTTTCACAGCCCCAAGGATTTGGCCATCGGGGTGATTACCGAGGCAGCAGAACTCTTGGAGCATTTCCGTTTTCAGTCGGATGAACAGGCTTTGGCGTTGTTGGATGATTCTAAAATCAAGGAGGAGATTGAGGATGAACTTGCCGATGTTTTCTTTTTCCTACTCCGATTTTCGCAACGTTTCGATATCGATTTAAGCATGGCACTGCAACGCAAGATCGAGAAAAGCGAACGAAAGTACCCGGTAGAAAAGGCAAAAGGAAAAAACACCAAGTATACGAACCTGTAAGCCAAGTTCTGAATTTCTGAGGTCAGCATTGATTGTCTATTCCGCCACGAAAGCCGAGTTTCAAGACGATGTCATGACTAACGACATCGGTGGCATCGTTTTTGATGCTTTTCGCGCGGCAACGGGTAAACATACGAGCGAGTCTGAAATCAAGTCGTGGATGAACTCTTTGCAGTATATGGATCGGATTCTCAGAGACGACGAGATTCCTCACGATGCTGGCGTCGCGATTGAGTACCATCTCCCACAGACTTCCAAGCGTATCGACTTCATCCTTACCGGCCGGGACAGTAATCGTCGTGAATCAGCTGTCCTTGTTGAGTTGAAGCAATGGGACAAGGCGGAACTAACCAATAGCGACGCCGTCGTTATCACCCGCTTCAAGCATGGCCCTGCCGAAACCCTCCATCCCTCCTACCAAGCCTGGTCCTACAAGCGACTCCTTGAAGACTTCAATCAGACCGTGCAGGAAGAACAGATTGGGCTTTACCCCTGTGCCTACCTGCACAACTACGAAAACGACGGGGTGATAGCTCACCCATTCTACAGTGAGCACATCAAACGGGCTCCGATTTTCCTTAAGCCAGATGCTCTGAAGCTACAGCAGTTCATCAAAGCCCACGTCAAATACGGTGACACGAGCCGGATCATGTTCCGGATCGAACATGGCAAAATAAAGCCGTCAAAGAACCTGGCTGATGAGCTATCGTCAATGCTTAAGGGCAACCGGGAATTCGTGCTGATTGACGACCAGAAGGTGGTGTTCGAGAAGGCGAAACATTTGGCAGAGCAGGCTTCCGAATATGACAAAAAGATCCTGATCGTCGAAGGAGGGCCAGGCACCGGCAAGACGGTTCTGGCGATCAACCTCCTGGCGGAACTTACCGGCAAGGATCACGTCGTTCAGTATGTCACCCGCAACTCGGCCCCCCGTCTCGTCTACGAGGCCAAGCTTACCGGTCATTTCAGGAAAACTCATATTTCTAACATGTTCTCCGGCTCCGGCTCATATCATGCAATTTCGCCTAATACGTTCGGGTGCCTCATCGTGGACGAGGCGCACCGCTTGAACGAGAAGTCCGGCATGTTCAGCCACTTGGGGGAGAACCAAATCAAGGAGATCATCGACGCTAGCAAACTGAGCGTCTTCTTCATCGACGAAGACCAGAAGGTCACCCTGAAAGATATCGGCGACAAAGAGGCGATCCGTTCCTGGGCGGCGAAGTTAGGTGCCGAGGTTGTCGAGATGGGCCTGGAATCTCAGTTCCGCTGTAACGGTTCCAACGGCTATCTGGCCTGGCTCGACAACACGCTGCAGATCCGGCCGACGGCCAACGAAATACTGGATACCCGCGAGTACGACTTTCGCATCGTCGACACCCCGGCGGAGCTGCACAACCTGATAAGGACAAAAAACAGAAGGAACAACAAAGCTCGGATGGTGGCCGGCTACTGCTGGGACTGGATCAGCAAGAAGAAGCCACTACTGAAAGACATTGTCATCGACTACTACAAAGCAACCTGGAACTTGGAGACTGACGGCCAAGCGTGGATCATCAAGCCCGACTCCGTTAGCGAGGTGGGGTGCATTCACACCTGCCAGGGGTTGGAAGTGGACTTCATCGGGGTCATCGTTGGACCGGACCTCGTTGTCCGCGACGGCCGCGTGCTGACCCAACCGGCCGAACGATCGAAGATGGACAAATCGATTCAGGGTTGGAAAAAACTGGTCAAAGTTGATCCGGAAGGAGGAGCGGCACGGCTCGACGCCATCATTAAAAACACTTACCGGACCCTCATGACCCGGGGGCAGAAGGGGTGCTACGTCTACTTCGTCGACGACGAAACACGACGGTATTTTGCCGAGCGGCTGCATGCCGAACCGACAGCAGAGGCTGCCCTAGAGAGTCCGATGGTGCCAGCAAATGAAGATTCTTTATCTGTGTCGCCATTCCGTCGCCTGAGACGGGATGAAGCAAGGCCGTACGAGAACTGTGTCCCGCTTTATGATCTCAAAATCGCTGCCGGCGGTTTCAGCGATGAGCAGCAGATAGAAGATTGTGAGTGGGTGGAGTTGTCGGAAGAATTTCGACCGCAGAAGGGTTTGTTCGTGGCGCAGGTGGTGGGGGAGTCGATGAATCGGCGCATTCCGAACGGTGCGTGGTGTCTGTTCCGTGAAGATAAGGGGGGCTCTCGCATGGGAAAAGTCGTTCTGGCTTGGCACAGGGAGATTTCTGATACCGAAACCGGCGGACATTATACCGTCAAGGTCTACGAGAGTAGGAAGGAGAATTTGGTAGATGGTTCATGGCGACACACGTCGATCATTCTGCGTTCGGACAGTTTTTTGCCGGGGTATGAGCCGATTGTCTTGAATGAGGAGCAGGCGGAGGACTTGCGAGTTGTTGGATCGTTGGTGGCGGTACTTGGATGAATTTATGTATGAGGCAATTCTTGATTTGACAATCGACCATTTTGTCGACCCCCACCGGGAAGTCTGTAGGTTGTTTGATGGAGGGGTGCCCATGCTGATGAACGGCCAGGTCACGGTGGCCTAAGGGGGATGTAATGAACGACTCCGAACTCCTCATCTATCAGGATACCGACGGCAAGATCAAAATCGATGTCCGGCTGGAGGAGGAAACCGTCTGGCTGACGCAGGAGCACATGGCCCAGCTCTTCGGCAAGAGCAAAAAAACCATCTCCGAACACATCCGCAACATCTTTGCCGAGGGCGAACTGAACGAAAAAGTGGTTGTCCGGAATTTCCGGACAACCACCCGGCACGGGGCCATGGCGGGCAAGACCCAGTCCCGCGAGGTGCAGTTTTACAACCTGGACGTCATCATCTCCGTCGGCTACCGGGTGAAGTCCCACCAGGGCACCCAATTCCGCATCTGGGCCACCCAGCGGCTGAAGGAGTACATCGTCAAAGGCTTTGCCCTGAACGACGAGCGTTTCAAGAGCGGCAATTCCATGAACTATTTCACGGAACTCCAGGAGCGCATCCGTGAAATCCGGCTCTCCGAGCGATTCTTCTACCAGAAGATCAAGGATATTTACGCCACCAGCATCGATTACGACCCCAAGGACGAAACGACCATCGCCTTCTTCAAGATGGTGCAGAACAAGCTGCTCTGGGCCATCAGCCAGCAGACCGCGGCGGAACTGGTCTATCGGCGGGTGGACGCCGCCCTGCCGCTGATGGGTATGCAGTCATTCGACAAGAAGGGCGAACCGGCAGCGGTACGCAAAAGTGATGTCAGCGTTGCCAAGAACTACCTGAACGAGGATGAGATCAGACTGCTGGGGCTGCTGGTGGAACAGTATCTTGCCTTTGCCGAGACCATGGCCCAGCAGCGGACACCCATGTACATGAGGGACTGGATTGCCCGCCTCGATGCCATCATCCAGCTCAATGGCCGGGAGTTGCTGACCCATGCCGGCAAGATCAGCCATCAGATGGCCCTGGAAAAATCGGCGCTGGAGTATGACCGATACCGGGAAACCATGAGGCAGCGACAGCACGATGAGAGTCTGAAGGAGCTGGAGCAGGACATTCAGCATATAACGCCCCGGAACGCCGGGGGAAAAAGCTGATGGCATATGTTGTCTCGCTCAACGGAACCGAGCCCTGGTAATGTAACCCCCCAATTAAACAACGCGCCAAGATGGCACGGTGCCCGCGCTTCCTGATTTGCCCTTGACAAAGGGGGGCAAACGGGGTAGTGGAAAAACTTTTCGGACCGGACCCCCTCGGGGGACGGCCTTTTCGGCAGTGTACACGACCAGCGCAGCCTGTGGGCCTTTTCGGAGCGTTTGATAAGGCCGTCAGGCCAACCCGCACGCATCCGAGATCTATGGCACCTTTACTGACATTCCCCAAGGGCGGTGTCCACCCCCCCGAAGCCAAGGAACTCACCGCAGCGCTTGCCATCGAGACGATGCCGGTGCCGGACGAGTTGGAGATCATCCTCGGCCAGCACATCGGCGCCCCCTGTTCGCCCACCGTTGCCGCCAAGGAAGAGGTGCAGGAAGGGCAGGTGATCGGCACCGTGACCAAGGGGCTCGGGGTGCCGCTCCATGCCCCGGTTTCCGGTACGGTCTCTGCCATCGGCATGTCGGCCCACCCCATGCGGGTGAGCGCCCCCTCCATCACCATCAAGACCAACCGCGAGGCCGCGCCGGTTCAGTATACGGCGGTTGACTGGCAGGGTTTCACCCGCGAGGAGTTGCTCAAGAAGGTGCAGGATGCCGGGATCATCGGCATTGGCGGCGCGGGTTTCCCTTCCCACGTAAAGCTCTCCCCGCCGGCCAACAACCCCATCGACACCCTGATCCTGAACGGCGCCGAGTGCGAGCCGTACATCACTGCCGATCACCGCCAGATGCTGGAAAAGAGCGCCGAGATCGTCGAGGGCGCCAGGATTATTCTCAAGATCCTCGGCATCACCACCTGCCACATCGGCATCGAGAACAACAAGCCCGATGCCATTGCCGCCATGAGTCAGGCCGCGGCTGCCGCCTCCACCCCGGAGGCGCAGATTGCCGTTCGCCCCCTCAAGGTGAAGTACCCGCAGGGTTCGGAAAAGCAGCTCATCCAGGCGATCACCGGCCGCAAGGTGCCGGGCTTTGCCCTGCCTTCCGCGGTGGGCGTGGTGGTGCACAATGTCAGCACCGCCCGGGCGATCCGCGATGCGGTGGTACTCGGCAAACCCCTCTACGAGAAGGTGATGACCGTCTCGGGCAAGGGAATCAAGCGACCGGCCAACCTCCTGGTCAAGGTCGGCACCAGGGTGAGCGACATCGTTGCGTACCTGGGCGGCACGACTCCGGAGTTGGCCAAGATCGTCATGGGCGGGCCGATGATGGGCTTTGCCGTCTCCACCCTCGACATCCCGGTGACCAAGACCACTTCCTCGGTGCTTTTCCTGACCGAAGACGAGATCGACGCCAGCCCGCATTCCCAGTGCATCCGCTGTGGCTGGTGCCTCGAGGCCTGCCCCATGGGGTTGGAGCCCAAGGAGATTGCCATCCATGTCGAGGCGGGCCGGCCCGAGGAGACCGGGCGCTTCGGGGTGTTCGAATGTTTTGAATGCGGCTGCTGCGCCTTTGTCTGCCCGGCCAAGCGGCCGCTGGTCCAGTTCATCCGCCTGGCCAAGATGAAGGCCAAGAGGTAACCGGGAAGAAACAACGCAAAGACGCAGAGACGCGAGGTGGCGTGGTGGATTGAACGCTGTTTCAGGCCACGCCCGGCGCGGCGCTTATAACGCCTTGGATGCGTAAGGAAAACAGAAGTTCTTCTTTGCGTCTTGGCGCCTTGGCGTTGGGTCGCGAAAAGTTATTTGAGTATAAGGAGAATCGCCATCAAACCGCCAGAGTCAGAAAGCCAGACCAGCGCTGCTCCGCGCCACCCGTGGAAGGTCTCGGTCTCTCCGCACGTGCGGAGCAGCGAGTCGGTGCCGAAAATCATGTGGACCGTGGTGGCCTGCCTGGTGCCGCCACTGCTCTTCTCGGTCTTCCTCTTCGGGCTCCGCACCCTGATCATCACCGCGGTCAGCGTCGCCAGCTGCATGGCGGTGGAGGCCATCACCCAGAAGGCCCTGGGCCGCAAGGTGACGGTGAGCGACGGCAGCGCCGCGGTCACCGGCATCCTGCTCGCCTTTGTCATCCCGCCAGGGGTCCACTACTTGCTGCCGGTGCTCGGCGCGGTGATGGCCATCTACATCGGCAAGCACCTTTTGGGCGGCATCGGCTACAACATCTTCAACCCGGCCCTTCTCGCCCGCGCCTTCCTGGTCGCCACCTTCCCGGTGGCCATGACCTCGGCCTGGCTGCCGCCGCTCGATCATCTGGCCCTCTTCTCCTACCTCGGCACCACGGTTGACGCGGTCTCCACCGCCACGCCGCTGGCGGTCCTGAAGAATCAGGGCCTGGCCGCCTTCACCGAGCAGTTCGGCACCCTGCCCAACGTGTACACCAATTTCTTCCTCGGCTGGCGGCCGGGCTCCATCGGCGAGACCTCGGGCCTGCTCATCGTCCTCGGTGGCCTCTTTCTCCTCTATCGCGGCTACATCACCTGGCATATCCCGGTGTCGGTACTGGGCTCCATCGCGCTTCTTACCTGGATCTTCGGCGGCAAGGGGCTCTTTGGCGGCGATCCGCTTCTGGCCGTGCTTTCGGGCGGGGCGCTGCTCGGCGCCTTCTTCATGGCCAACGACTACGTCACCTGCCCCACCAACCGGACCTCGCAACTCATCTACGGCTGCGGCATCGGCGCGCTCACCGTGCTGATCCGGCTGAAGGGCGGCTATCCCGAGGGCATCTGCTACGCCATCCTGCTCATGAATCCGGTGAGCGCGGTGCTGGACAACTGGTTCAAGCCGGTGCGTTTCGCCCCGCCGCAAGGGGGTGCGCAATGAAAGACATCGCCACCATCATCTTCCGCCTCACCGTCTCCTGCCTCCTGGCGGGCCTGGTGATGGGCTCTGCCTTTGTCCTCACCAACAAGGCCAAGCTCCACAACGCCGAAGAGCGCGAACACAAGGTGATGCTGGGGCTGCTTGGCTATTCCGCAAGCAAGCCGGCGCCGGAATCCCTGAAGCTCCATGCGCTCTACCGCTACATCGTCACCAGCGGCGAGAATTCCACCATCGGCTATCTGGTGCCGCTCAAGGAGGGAGGTTTCTCCTTCGTCGAGATCGGCCTTGACGGTGCCTTCGTCGGCCAGCAGCCCGTGAAGCTCGCGGCCGAGCAGGCGGCTGAGGCGGGTGCCCGCGACGCGGCCATTGCCCTGATCTTGGGGGCCGGCAAATCGCTCCGCTACGCCGACCAGACCATCGTGGTCACCGAGGAGGGCAAGCGCCGCGCCTACCTGCTGCCCGGCGAATTCCCCGGCTTCAAGACCTTCATCAACGTGATCCTCGCCCTTGACCCCGCCTTCACCATCCTCGGTCTTGAGATCATGGAGCACGAGGAGGATCCGGGTCTGGGCGGCGAGATCGTTCAGGGCTATTTCAAGAACCAGTTCCAGGGCAAGACCTTCGAGACGCTCAAGAAACTCGGGGTGGTCAAGACCCCGTTGCCCGAGGAGTACCGTCGGGTGCTGGAGCCGGGCAAGAAGGGCGAGACGATCGGCCCCGAGGAGATCGCCAAGGTCCAGGCGCAGTATCAGGATAAAGACATCTACGCCCTGACCGGTGCCACCATTTCGAGCCGGTCGGTGACCAACGGCGTCAAGGGCATTGCCAACAAGTTCGCCTACCGCCTGGCGATTCTCGACAAGGTGCTGGCGGACCAGCACATCGCCGTGACCTTTTAACCGCTAGGACGCACCGCTCAATTCCGCGGAGGAGTAACGTGGCAACCGATAAAACCAACCTGCAGCTCGTCACCAACGGCATCCTGAACGAGAACCCCATCTTCCGGCTGGTGCTCTCCATGTGCCCGGCGGTGGGCATCAGCACCACGGTGATGAACGGCTTCATGCTCGGCATCGCCGTGCTCTTCGTCCAGGTCTTCTCGAGCTGCACCATCGCCATCTTCAAGGACAAGATCCACCCGCGCATCCGCATCCCCACCTACACGCTGACCATCGCCACCTGGGTCACGGTCATCGACATGGTGCTGGCGGCCTACCTGCCCGAGGCCTACGCCAGGATGGGGATCTTCATCAAGCTCATCGTGGCCTTTGCCATCATCACCATGCGCCTTGAGATGTTCGCCTGCAAGGAGAGCGTCACCGCCTCCTTCTGGGACGGCATCGGCATGGGACTCGGTTTCATGTTCGGCATGATGGCCCTGGGCTTTGTCCGCGAACTCCTGGGGTTGGGCACGGTGCTCGGCTACGACGTCCTCGGCTTCAAGCCGCTCCTTTTCTTCATCCTGCCCTTTGCCGGTTTTTTCTGCGTCGGGCTGATGATGGGCTTTTTCAATTACATCGAGGCGCGCTACCGGCGCGCGAAGCGGGCGTAACCATGCGAACGATCACTGCCACGACCCGAGCCATTCTCCTTGCCGCCCTGCTGGCGCTGCTGCCGACCGTGGCGCTGGCCGGCAACCTCATCAGCGGGCAGCGCTTCGGCGCGGAAAACGAGATCATCGTCACCTTTGCCGAACCGCTGGCCCAGGCCGTGGCCGGTGAGGCGAGCAACTACAGCGTCCACGAGGAGGCGGACCCGGACATTCGCCTTGAGATCGCCTCGGTGACCCTCTCCGAGGATGGCCGCACCGCCGCTCTCACCTTCCGCGCGCCGCTCAACACCCTGAAGACCCATGTGGTTTCCATGGCCGCAGGCGGTGCCGCCGCCGAAACCTTCCGCGTCGCCAAACCTTATCTCGGCTACCTTTTGGGCATTCTGGTGAGCGCGCTCTTGATCAACAACTTCGTCTTCACCAAATATCTCGGCCTCTGCGTCTTCTTCGGCACCTCGAAGCGCAAGGACACCGCCAAGGGCATGGGCATCACCTTCACCATCGTCATGGTGGCGAGCGCCATCATGAGCTGGTTCTTCTACCAGTTCATCCTGAAGCCCTTTGGCTTGAACTTCCTGCAGATCGTCATCTTCATCGGTCTCGTCTCGCTCACCGTCCAGGCGGTGGATACGGTGCTGCGCAAGGTGAACCCGGCCCTGTTCAACGCCTTCGGCGTCTACCTGGTGCTGGTCATCGCCAACTGCGTCATCCTTGCGGTGCCGCTCATCCTGGCGGACAACGAATACAACTTTTTCGAGACCGTGATGCTCGCCCTGGGCGCGGGCGGCGGCTTCATGCTGGCCCTCTACCTCATGAGTTCGGTGCGGGAACGGATGGAACTGGCCAATGTGCCGCGCGCCTTCAAGGGGGTACCCATCGCCTTTATCGTGGCCGGGCAGTTTGCCCTGGCCTTTTTGGGTTTTTCCGGGCTGAATATTTTTTAGGAGCCGTGAGAAGATTTTAACGCCACGGCGCAAAGTCGCAACGTTTGAGCCGTGTTAACGGCGAGCCCTTGTTGCTGGAGATTGTCTTCGCGTCTTTGCGTTGGATTTTTTTTAGTTATTCCCTTGTCCATGGGAGAGGATGGAAATGGATCCACAATTAGTCAAACTGGCCCTGGGCGGCATTGCCCTGCTCGCCTGCATCGGCCTTTTTTTCGGCATCGGCCTGGCCCTGGCGGCGCACAAGTTCGCGGTGGAGGCCAACCCGAAGATCGAGGCGGTGCTTCATGTGCTGGCCGGCGCCCAGTGCGGCGGCTGTGGCTACCCCGGCTGTGAAGGCTATGCCATCGCCGTGGTCAACGACCCCGAGGTGCCGCCCAATCTCTGCTTCCCGGGCAAGGAGGCGGTGGCGGCCAAGGTGGCGGAAATCACCGGCAAGAAGATGACGGCGGTGGAAGACATGATCGCCGTGGTCCGCTGCTCGCGGGTCGAGGGGCGGGTGAGCCACAAGCACGAGTACATCGGCTTTGCCTCCTGCACCGCGGCCAACCTCGGTTTCGGCGGCCCCTCGGCCTGCCAGTATGCCTGCATCGGCCTTGGTGAATGCGCGGCGGTCTGTCCTTTCGATGCCATCACCATGGTCGAGGGCTTTCCGGTCATCGACCCGGACAAATGCGTGAGCTGCGGCACCTGCGTCAAGACCTGCCCCAAGAGAGTCATCGAACTGATGACCTTGAAGGCCAGGGTCCATGTGCCGTGCAATTCGAAGGACTTGGGCAAGAAGGTGCGCGAGGTCTGCGAGGTGGGCTGCATTTCCTGCCAGATGTGCGTGAAAAAATGCCCGGCCGAGGCGATCAGCTACACGGAAGGGCTCATCAAGGTCGATCATCCGAAGTGCATCGCCTACGGCCCCAGCTGTGAGGAGGTCTGCGTGGAGAAATGCCCGCGCAAGATCATGCGGCGCTACGAAGGGCGCAAGGCCATTGCCCGCCACGACGCGGGCCTCAAGCTGGCGTCGTAATGAAAAAGAGAGCTGTCAGCGATCAGCTCTCAGCCCAAAATCAATGACTGAATATTGATAGCTGACTGCTGAACGCTGACAGCTGACTGCTGACAACGAGGAAAACATGAAGACAACGACAAAGGTGCCGCAGGCGATGTGCAATCAGCAGAGAAGAACCTTTTTGAAGCTCTCCGGCCTGCTGGGCCTCGGCGCCGCCGGTGCCGCCTTGCTGCCTGCTGCCAAGGCCGAGGCGGTGCTTTTCGGCAAAAACGAGCACAAGGTGTCGGATACCCGCCTGGTCATGGGTTCCTTCCTCGCCATCACCGCCATCCATGCCTCGCGCGATCAGGCGCAGCAGGCCATTGGCCTTGCCTGGGAGGAGATCAACCGTCTCTGCAAGGTGCTGAGCCGCCACGACAGCGCAACGCCGGTGGCTCATCTGAACCGGACCGGGTCGCTTGCCGGCGCGCCCATCGAGGTGCTCGAGGTGGTGAGCCGGTCGCTCGTTCTCCATCGCGAAACCAATGGCGCCTTCGACATCACGGTCAAGCCGATCCTCGACCTCTACCAGGAGCGTTTCGCCAAGGGGGCAACCCCGGGCGAGGCGGAGATCAAGACCCTGCTGCCGCGGGTGGGCAGCGAGCATCTTCGCTACCAGGGCGGCAACATCGCCTTTGTTCGCGAGGGCATGGGCATCACCCTGGACGGCATCGCGCCGGGCTATATCGTGGACTGCGCCTCGGAGGTGCTGGCCCGTCATGGCGTTGTGAACCACCTCATCAATTGCAGCGGTGATATCCGGGTGAGCGGCACCGCGGCCAAGGGCAAGCCGTGGACCGTGGCCATCCAGGATCCGGCCAAGGCAAAGGCGTATCCCCAGGTGGTGCGGCTGACCAGCGGCGCCATCTCCACCTCCGGCGATTACGAACTCTTCTACGACCGGGAGCGGATGTTCCACCACATCGTCAACGCTCACACCGGCCATTCGCCGGTGGTCTCCACCAGCGTCACCGTCACCGCCCCCACCGTGATGGAGGCGGATGCCCTGGCCACCGCCCTCTGCGTCATGGAGCCGGCTCAGGGGCTGGCCCTGATCAATCGCCGGCCCGGCTGCGCCAGCTTCCTTGTCGGCCGGAACGGCGCCACGCAGCATTCCGCAGGATGGACCGCGCTTTCCTGATCCTTCCTGCTCCCGATCCCGGATGCACAACAACGAGGGGCCCGCGCGCGGGCCCTTTTTTTCTGCCGTCACGGTCGGCGAGCCGCCGGTTTTTTCGCCGTTACGGCGTCGTCTGCCCCATGTTTCCGCGTGGAACCTGGGCAGGGGCGGACCTCCCGTCCGGCCTTGACTTTCCTTCCCCCTTTGCCACATCATAGTCACAGAAAGCGGTATCGGATGAAACGAAGACCGCCACCTTGACCCGGGGGAAGGATTGCGCATGCGGCTGTCGGTACGTTGTTTTGTCGTGTTGGGGCTGGTGTTGCTGGCGGTTGGCTGCGACCGGGAGGCGCGCCAGGCCGGACCGGAATACGCGACCGCTCCCGGCGCGCCGTCGTCTCCCACCTATCATCTGGCAATCCATCCCCTGCACAACCCCATCAGGCTTCAGCATGATTATCAGCCGCTGGTGGAATACCTCAATGGCCAGCTCCGGAACGCGCGGCTGGAACTGGAGGCCTCCCGGGATTACGCGAACTTCGAGGAGAAATTTCGGGCGCGTCACCCCGAATTCCTGCTGCCCAATCCCTGGCAGACCCTGGAGGCAATGAAGGTCGGCTATACGGTGATCGCCATGGCCGGCGCGCCCGAGGATTTCAAGGGCATCTTCGTGGTGCGGCGGGACAGCCGCATCACGGCGCCGGCCGACCTGAGGGGCAAGGCGGTGAGCTATCCGTCGCCCACGGCCCTGGCCGCCTGCATCATGCCGCAGTATTTCCTGCACGAGCACGGCATCAAGGTCAACACCGAGATCGACAACCGTTACGTCGGCTCCCAGGAATCCTCCATCATGAATGCCTACCTCAAGCTGACCGCGGCGGCTGCCACCTGGCCCCCGCCCTGGCGTGCCTTTCAGAAGGATCATCCCCGTGAGGCCGCAGAATTGCGAGTGATTTGGGAGACCCCCCCGCTCATCAACAATTCGGTCATGGTCCGGGACGATGTTCCACCCCGGATTCGCGAGCAGGTCCGCCTCGCCCTGCTGCGATTGCAGGACACTCCGGCCGGCCGGACTATCCTGGCCGGCATGGAGACGGATCGTTTTTTGCCGGCCTCCGACAGGGATTACGAGGTCGTGCGGCGGTACGTGGTGCGATTTGAGAAAGAGGTGCGGCCGGTCGAGTTGCGACGATGAGCCGCCTGTACGGATTTTTTTTCGGCACGCTGCGCCGCCAGCTCATCATCGGGGTGGCGGCGGTGCACGCGATCATGATGACCCTGTTCGTCTGGGATCTGGTCGCGAACCAGCGGGCCTTCATCCTGGAGCGCCAGGCGGAGCAGGCGATGTATCTGGGGCGTTCGCTCGCCACTTCGTCCGCCGGCTGGCTCTCCTCCCACGATATTTCCGGCCTTCAGGAATTGGCCGAGGCGCAGCAGCGTTATCCGGAACTCCGGTTCGCCATGCTGCTCGACACGCAGGGCCGGGTGCTGGCCCATACCGACCGTTCCCGTCTCGGCCTCTATGTGCGGGATCTGCCGTCCGAGATCCGCGCGCGGGAGCTGAATCGGAGCCTGGAACTGGTCGATGTCCTCGTTCCGGTCAAGCTCGTCAACCGGCATGTCGGCTGGGCCCGGGTGGGCATCGGCCAGCGGCTGGCGGTTCGCAAGCTCAACGCGATCACCAGGAATGGGGTGCTCTATGCCATGATGGCCATTGCCGTCGGTTCGCTGCTGGCCTGGTTGATGGCCAGGCAGATCACCCGCCGGCTGTATGCGATTCAGGCCGTGATGGACCAGGTCCGCTCCGGCGACAGGCAGGTGCGTTGCCGGGCGAGCGGCAGCGACGAGGCAGCCGTCATGGCGCATGAATTCAACCGGATGCTGGACATGCTGGCCCAGCGGGAAGAGGCGCTGCTTCGCTCCGGTGAGGCCCTGCTCGACAGGGAGCGGCTGTTCCGCTCCCTGTCGCAGATCTCTCCCGTGGGGATATTCCGGACCGACCAGGCGGGCGACTATCTCTATGTCAACGAACGCTGGCGCGGGATCGTCGGCCTGAGCGAGGACGAGGCACGGGGAGAAGGATGGGCGCGGGGGCTGTTTCCGGAGGACCGGGCGCGGGTGGTGGAGGCCTGGCGTGATGCCGTACGGTACGCGCGGCCGTGCAACATCGAATACCGCTACCAGCGGCCGGACGGCTCGATCCGCTGGGTGATGGGCCAGTCGGTGGTGGAGAGGGGGGTAAGGGGCGAAGTCAGCGGCCATGTCGGCACCATCACCGACATCACCGAGCGCAAATTGGCGGAGCTGGAACTGCGCCGTCTTAACGACGAACTCGAACAGCGGGTTCTGGAGCGGACCGGCGAACTGGCGCAGAAAAACCGGGAGATGGAACATGCCTACACCCGGCTCAAGGAGACCCAGGAGCAGATACTGCAGCAGGAGAAAATGGCCTCGGTCGGCCAGCTGGCGGCAGGGGTGGCCCACGAGATCAACAACCCCATGGGATTCATCGCCAGCAACCTTGGTTCGCTGGCAAGGTACCTGGAGCGACTCACCGCGTTCATTGGGGCGCTTGAGGCGCGGCTGGGCGGGCAGCAGGACGAGGAGCTTGCCGCCCTGCGCAGGAAACTGAAGATCGATTACATCATGGCGGATTCCCGGCAGCTGGTGGCGGAATCCCTGGAGGGGGCGGACCGGGTCAAGAAGATCGTGCAGGGGCTCAAGAATTTTTCCCGGGCCGACCAGGCCGAGCGTCTGGTCGCGGATATCAATGCCTGCCTCGACAGCACCCTCGACATCGTCTGGAACGAGTTGAAATACAAATGCGACGTGAAGAAGGAGTACGGCACGCTGCCCCTCACCGTCTGCAATCCGCAACAGCTCAACCAGGTGTTCGTGAATCTCCTGGTCAACGCGGCGCAGGCCATTGAGAGGCGCGGCGAGATCCGGATAAAGACCTGGGCGGATTCCGACCGGATTCATGTCAGTGTCGCCGACAACGGTTGCGGTATCCCCCGGGAGAGTATCAAGCGGATCTTCGAGCCGTTCTATACGACCAAGGAAGTCGGCAAGGGTACGGGGCTGGGGTTGAGCATCGCCTACGACATCGTGGTCAAGAACCACAAAGGCGATATCGAGGTGGAGAGCGAGGAGGGCAGGGGGACCACCTTTACGGTCAGCATCCCGCTCGTGGCGGCGGAACCAGCCTGAGGCCGAGCACGAAGGTCAGAGGCGCCAGCTGCCCCGGCGCTCTTCTTTGCCGAGGGCAGCGGCCAGCCGCTCTTGGAATTCGGCGCCGGCAATGGTGCGGGCGCCGAGGCGCATGAGGTGGTCGCTTGCCACCTGGCAGTCGATGAGATCGAAATCCCACGCCGTGAGCCGTTCCACCAGGGCGGCCAGGGCGATCTTCGAACCGTTGGCCTTCCGGCTGAACATCGACTCGCCAAAGAAGACGCCCCCCAGGGCCACGCCATAGAGCCCGCCCACCAATTCTCCTTCCTGCCAGCATTCCACCGAATGGGCATGACCCAGCCGGTGCAGTTCGGTGTAGGCCTTCTGCATGGCCGCGTCGATCCAGGTGCCAGGCCCTTCATCCTGCCGCAGCGCGGCGCACTGGCCGATCACCTCGCTGAAAACGGTATCGAAGGTGACGGCGAACCGTCCCTGGCGCCGCAACCGTTCGCTCCGGCGGGAGAGATGGAACTCCGCCGGAAAGAGCACGCAACGCGGGTCGGGTGCCCACCAGAGGATCGGCTCCCCTGGCGAATACCAGGGGAAGATGCCGTGCTGGTAGGCCAGCAACAGACGGGGCACCGAGAGGTCGCCCCCTACGGCGAGCAGGCCATCCTCGCGGGCAAGTTCCGGCGGCGGGAAGAGGATGGCTTCGGTGAGTTGGAAGACTGGCATGGTTAGGTAATGAAGAATGAAAAATGAAGAATGAAGAGTGGCAAACGGTTCAGGCAACCGGGTGAAGAAAATATGCGCCGCTGCAATTTTTCATTCCGCATTCTCAATTTTTAATTCGTGTGCCCCGCAGGCGCGGCCCTGGTACCGGAAGAGGAGGGAGAGCGCCTTTTGCACCTTGGGGGAAAAAAGTTTTGCCGCCAGCACCTTGCCGGCCACCTGTTTGCTGATCTCGCCCACCGTGGGGTACGGGTGGATCGCCGCCGCCAGGGTGGCGAGTTTGATTTGGCCGTTCAGGGCGGCCACCCAGGTGCCGAGCAACTCGCCGGCATGCGGGCCGAAGATCTGCACTCCCACGGGTTTCCCGTTCCGGCTGGTCAGCAGTTTGATCACCCCGCGCTCTTCGCCCTCGGCCAGGGCCCGGTCGTTGGCGGCAAATTCCTCCCGCCACACCGTGTAGTCGAGCCCTGCGGCCCGGGCCCGTTTTTCGTTCAGGCCGATGGAGGCGAGTTCCGGCTCCATGTAGGTGCACCAGGGCAGCCAGGTGTAATCGACCTTGCGTGGCAGGCGGAAGACGGCGTTGCTGAGGACCACCGAGCCTTCGTAACCAGCGGCATGGGTGAACTGGTGGCGGCCGAGGACGTCGCCTGCGGCGAAGATGTGTTTGCGGCTGGTGCGCAACCGCTGGTCCACGACGATGCCCGTCGGGGAAGCGGCTATGTCGAGCCCGGCCAGGCCGAGCCCTTCGACATTGGCGCGTCGGCCCATGGCGACCAGGATGGCGCCGGCGCGCAGGCGTTCTTCCCGCCCCTGCGCCGTCCGGAAGAGCACCTCTTGCTCGTGGCCCAGGTCGTTGACCCGGGTCACGGTGCTGTTCAGGCGGAAGGTGACCCCCTCCCCTTGAAGGGCAGTCATGGCGAGATCGGCCAGATCCTTGTCCTCCTTGCTGAGGATCTGGCCGCTGCGCTGGATGACCTGCACCCTGCTGCCCAGGCGGGCAAAGGCCTGCGCCATCTCGATGGCAACGGGGCCGCAACCCAGGATGACGAGCGAGGCGGGGAGTTCGTTCAGGCGGAAGAGTTCGCGGTTGGTGAGGAAGGGGACGCGGTCGAGTCCGGGAATCTCCGGGACCATCGGCGAGGAGCCGGTGGCGATTACCCAACGTGCCGCAGTGAAGCGTCTGCCGCCGAGCGCCACCGTGTGTTCGTCGGCAAAGCACGGCTCGCCGAAGACGACCTGCGCCCCCAACCCGCGGAAGCGTTCCGCGGAGTCGTGCTGCTGGATCGTGGCGATCACGGCGCGGATGCGTTCCGCCACCTGGCGGAAGTCCACGGGCGGTGGGCTGATCGCCGGCAGGCCGTAGCGGCCGGCGTTTTTCATGGCGTGGTAAATTTGCGCGGTGCGGATCAGAGTCTTGCTCGGCACGCAGCCGGAGTGGAGGCAGTCGCCGCCCAAGGCGGGTTCCCTTTCGATGAGCAGGGTCTTCACCCCAAGCCGGGCAGCGCCGGCGGTGACGGTGAGGCCGGCGGCGCCACCACCGATCACGCCGAGGTCGAAGTCGAATCGGGCCATGTCGTCCTCGTCTCCAGCGGCAGGCGCCAGTCACCTGCCTGGCCCGATTGTACCACGTCGGCCTGCGGCTGGCGCGGATTTTGTCGGGCGTCTGGGGCGTTGCCCGGTTGCTTTCCTTGCCTTGGCGCCCTTTCTGTGGGAGAATAGCGGAGCGGCCCGGTTGGGCCTGCCTTGTCCCTGTCGAGCGAGCGGAGCCCTTCATGTCCATGCCCAAGACTCTCGACGAGATCATGGCCACCGAGATGAAGCAGGAGATCGCGGGCCGCTATTTCGGCTTCCGCAAGCTCATCGAGGAGGACAAGCTCGATCTCGCCCAGAAGATCCGCGAGTACTCCTTCATCCTCCAGAAGCGCATCAGCTTCGATCTGATCCGCATCTACATCCTGCTCGGCGACGAGGGATTGATCGGCGAGTTTCTCTCCCTGGCCGGCATCAGCGAACGCCTTTTCTACGATCCCTACCTCACCGAGTCGCGGACCATCGCGGCGCGGGTGTTCGAATGCCAGCGTTTCCGCGGCTTCACCAAGGGGGGGCGTTTCCAGAACTACATTCTCGACTGCTACGAAAAGCTCGTCTTCCACATCGGTCTCTACCGCCAGAAGATCGCCGAACTGGAGGCGGAGCAGGGGGCGATCACCGAGGAGATCCACCTCTTCTACCAGCAGAACGATCTCAACGCCATTCTCGGTTTTCTGAAGCATTTGGGCGACGAGGAGATGACCGGCGCCATGCAGGGCGGCATGGAGACCGGGCTGGCCGAAGGGCTGAACGAGAAGCTCAAGATCGAGGTGCCGCTGCCCATCGAACAGGTGCTGCCGGTGATCCCGGCGCCCACCCCGCTCGCCGCCATCCGCTCCCACCTGAAACGCCTGTGTAAAAAGGCCTACCGCCAGCAGAGCCCGGAACTGCTCGCCATGTTCGACCACAATTCCACCCCCTGCCCCGAGCGGGAGAGCCGCATCGACTGAGGCGCGGGGTGCTGCCGATCCGGAAATTGTTGAGCCGCATCCGCTGGGACCGGGAGTTTGGCCAGGGTTTCTTTGAGATCGGCTATGAGGATCGGTTGGCCGGCGGGATCGTCCGGGTGCCCTTTTCGGAGGTGATGATCGAACCGGAAGAGCGGGAGAGTTTTGGGGTGCTGAACCAGGAGGGGGTCTATCGGCGCATTCCCTTTCATCGGGTGCGGGAGGTCTACCGGGACGGCATCTGTATCTGGCAGCGGCCCCTGCCGGCGGAAGAGGACGGGGCTTAGCCTTTCTTGGTCTTTTTCGCCTTGACCACCAGCGGCTTGATGTAGCCGGTGCCACCCAGCCTGTTCATCTGCTGCTGGATGTGCCAGGCGCGTTCCTGCACGTAGCCGGAGGGCTGGATGGCGTTGGAGCGCAGGGGGCTGGGAAGGATGGCGGCCAGAATTGCCGCCTCGGCCCGGTTCAGCTTGGCGGCCGGCTTGTGGAAGTAGGCGCGGCTGGCGGCCTCGATGCCGAAGACGCCGTGTCCGAACTCGGCGATGTTCAGGTAGACCTCCATGATCCGCTGCTTGGGCCAGAAGGTCTCGAGCAGCAGGGTGAAGTAGGCCTCGACCCCCTTGCGGACGAAGTTCCTGCCCGGCCAGAGGAAGAGGTTCTTGGCCACCTGCTGGCTGACGGTGCTGGCGCCGCGTTGCTTCCTGTGGTGCTGGTTGTACTCCCATGCCTTGGCCATGGCGTTGAAGTCAAAGCCCTCATGGTCGAGGAATTTCTGATCCTCGGCCGCCACCACGGCCAGGGCCGCATGGGGCGAAATCTGGCCCATCCCCACCCAGCGGTAACGGAGCTGGAACTCCTTGCCCTTTTCTTCTTGCCAGAACGAGGCGATCTGCCGCTGCACCATGAGCGCGCTGAAGGGTACCGGTACCCAGCGAAAGAGCGCGGTCAGCGCGATGCTGGCGACAAAGAAAAAGAGCAGCGCCTTGAGCAGGAAGGTGCGCAGGCTGCGGAAGCGGCAGGAAACTCTGGCCAGACGAACGGACATAACCGGCGGGGAGAGAACGCCCGGGGCGTTGTCGTGAACGTGCATATCGTGACTGACAGGCCCGGCGCGCCGGGTGATCCTGCCTCCCATGGGTGAATCACTGGGTACTGCCTCCCGACGAATCGGGAGCGAAGCGCGGTATATAGCCGATTTTTGCAACGACTGCAACAGGGATGCTCTTTTTCGCGTGGGGACGATGACTTGTGATGCGCGGGTGCTTATTTTCCCATCACGGGAAGAAATCGATGTCAACCCTCTCGCAGGGAGGTACCGTTATGAAGATCGTTCTCCTGGCGACCCTGTTTGCCGCGGCAGGGCTGCTGGCCTTTGGCGGTGTGGGCGATGCGGCGGGTCAGCCGTTCAAAAAGGCCACCTTTGCCGGCGGTTGTTTCTGGTGCATGGAGCCGCCGTTTGAGAAACTGGCAGGGGTGCGCAGCGTCACCTCCGGCTACGCGGGAGGAACCACCGCAAACCCCACCTACGAGAATTACGCGGCGGGCGGCCACATTGAGGTGATCGAGGTGGTCTATGACCCCCGCAAGATCGGTTACCGGCAGTTGCTCGACGTGTTCTGGCGCCAGATCGACCCCACCGACGCGGGCGGCCAGTTCGTCGATCGCGGCCACGCCTACATCGCCGCCATCTTCTATCACGACGAGGAACAGCGCCGGCTGGCCGAGACCTCGAAAAAGGCCCTGGCCGCCTCCGGCCGTTTCGCCAAGCCCATCGTGACCCGGATCCTGCCGGCGGCCACCTTCTACCCGGCCGAAGAGTACCATCAGGACTACCATAAAAAGAATCCGCTCCGTTACCGGTGGTATCGCGGGGGCTCTGGTCGTGACGCCTTTCTCGACAGGGTTTGGGGCAGGGAGCGCGATGCCGGTGTCGCGAAGAAGCCGGACCGGAGCGAACTCAGGAAGCGCCTTACCCCGCTGCAGTACAAGGTCACCCAGGAGGAGGGCACCGAGCCGCCTTTCGACAATGCCTACTGGAACAACAAACGGGCCGGCATTTACGTGGACGTGGTCTCCGGCGAACCGCTCTTCAGTTCCCTGGACAAGTACGATTCGGGCACCGGCTGGCCGAGTTTTACCAGGCCACTGGTGCCGGCCAACATCGTGGAGCAGGAGGACCGTTCCTGGTTTGCGACCCGCACCGAGGTGCGGAGCCGGGGCGCTGATTCCCATCTCGGCCATGTCTTTGCCGACGGCCCCAAACCCACGGGGCTTAGGTACTGCATGAATTCCGCGGCTCTGCGCTTCGTTCCTGTGGAGGATCTGGAAAAGGAAGGGTATGGGGAATTCCTGAAGCTCTTCCGGAAGTAGAATGGCCGCAGGGAGAGAGGCTTTGTCATAAAAAAAAGAGCCGCGGAAGCCGCGGCTCTTTTTGTCTGCTCCCCCGGCCCGGGGGAGGGAATTTCAGCGTCAGCAGCTGTCGTTGAGATCCTGGGCGTTCTTGGCCCAGCGATAGAGGTAGTCGTTCAGGCGCATCTGCTCCTCCATGGTCATGGCGCCCCAGGAGCCGTCTTTGGCGCAGGCGGGGTATTTCTCGGCAAAGACCCGGTTCCAGGCTGCGGAGTTTTTGGATTCCGTCCACAGGAAGGGGGCGCCCTTGGTGTTGCCTTGGCTGTGGCAGGTTTTGCACCGTTCCCGGAAGAGCCTGCCCCCCTGGCCCCAAGGCCGGCTCTCCCACTCCAGCGGGCCGTCGTCGAGGACGCGGCAGGTTTGGGTGGTTTCGTCGAAGCGGGTTTTGGGGGCGGCCTGGGAAATGGTCGCCAGGGTGGGAAGGAGAACGAGGCAGGAAACGGCAAACAGGGCGTTCTTTCGCATGGGGGTCTCCTTGGCGCGTGCCACACTGGGGGAACCAGGTGGGATTATATACCACTCTGTGGTATATAATACTCCGCGGTGGAGAGTCGTCAACCACTTTTGTGCGTGGAGGGCGGCGGGCGAAAAATCAGGTGGTGGGCCTGAGGGTCATCTCGGAATAATGGCTGGCCAGGCAGTCGGGGCAGAGGCCGTGGCTGAATTCGGTGGCGGTTCGCCGGTAGAGATAGATTTCCAGGGGGATCCAGGCCTCGGGATCTTTCGGGTCTGCGCCGGGCAGGCGCACTTTTTTGCAGAACGAGCAGATCGCCAGGAATTTTTCCAGGCGGGCGACTCGGTCGATGGCCCTGCGCAGGCGATGGAGGTAGAGTTCCAGGAGGCCCAGGAGCAGGGCCGTTACCGTACCCGTGGTGCCGCCCACGATAAGGTGTTCCTCGTCGAAGTAGGGGATGGCCGGGTGGAGGGCCGCATCGACCATGGCGTTGAGGTTGCCGAGCAGGGCCAGGATGCAGACATAGGCCGCAAGCCGGAGCAGCAGGCCGCGCTGCATGAACTGATGCGGGAGGTGGTGCTGGGTGGTCATAATGCCTCGGAGCTGGGGCGCGGCATTCGAGGTGGGTGTCTGCCGTGTTGCCGGGTAACAAAGAACTGCCACAATGTGGGGGCGAGAAATAGCCCAGTGGCGGGCAAAAGGCAAGGGGATTTTTTGTCCAGAACCTGGAGGGGGCAGCGCGGTATCTGGTTATTTTGCCGAAAATAAAGGCGACTCCGAGGCCTCGGCGGTAAGGAGTCCGGCGGGGCGGGGCGCGCGGGGCTTTGGTGGCCGTTGCCCCTTGTCGGTGCTGAATCTGGCGTTCCGCTGGCGCGGGAAGAAAATCAGGATTTTTTGCGCCCGGCGCCGGTTCCCTTGCCCTTGGCCGGGGTCCGTTTCCTGGCCACGCCGGCGATCCGTTTCTGCAACTCCTCGCTCAGCTTCACCTTGCCCTCGAGGACGCAGCCCGGCCGGCCGGGTATGCAGTCGGTCCTGAGCTTTTGGCACGTGTCGGTGTTGTAGTCGTAATTGGTGCAGGCAAAGGTCATGGGGCTGCCTCCGGGGATGGTGATTGCGGCGGCCTGGGAAGGCCGGGACTCAGGCTACCAGCAGTGGTCGGAAAAAGCAACGGCAAGGCGGGCAGGATGGTTTTTTGCGGTTTGACAAAGAGCGGGCCGCAGGGTAGGGTGCGTGGCCCGAGGAACCCGTGAACACTGGAGGTTGACGCGATGGAATTTTCTTCCTTTGAGGAGGCCCTCAAGGTCTGCATGACTGCCGCGCCCGAGAGCGAGGAGCAGGACGCGGCCCTGGAATACTGTCTGCACTATGCCCCGCCGGAGCTGAAGGAGAAGCTGCGCAGCGCCTTTGTCCGCTCCTCGGCGAGGCATGAAGGCGGTTGCGGCTGCGGCCACGATCACGGCCACCACTGCGACCACGAGTAGCAGGCTGTTGCAAAACGGGTTTTTCGACGGCCTGCGAGCAGCCCAGCCATGGGGCGTCAATTCCGGCACGGTTGCGGCGCCCTGAAACCCTGAGAACGTGCCGAATGCATCTTGGCATGTTCGCGGGTGCAAAAAGTCAGGGATGGCTTTTGCAACCTCCTGTTCGTTCCTGCGGTGGCCGGCGGAGGTCTAGAGCAACGGCGGGCTGTGGTGGACGAAGAGTTTGAGCGGGCCGCTGCCCGTGTTTTTGATGCCGTGCTCGTCCACCGCCGGCACGAAGATGTAGTCGCCGGCCGTGATCCTTTCCCACTTGCCGTTCACGAACGCCTCGCCGTTCCCCTCCACCACGAAGATCGAATCGACCTGCGGGTCGTGGGTGTGCACCGGGATCTCGGTGCCGGCCGCGATGTCGAGCAGGCAGACGCTGGCCGCCTTGGTGTCGGCGCCGGTCACGAAGGTGGCGATCCGCACGTTGTCGAAACGCGGGTGCTTGGCAAAGATCATCTCCTGCTGGCGAAAGAACTTGCTCTGCATGGATCTGTCCCTTTCTGCTATTGCAGGTAGGCGATGGCGAAGAGGGCGACGGTGACGCAGATGAAGATGATCCCCACCTTGACGCAGACGCTTTCGTCCTCTGCATGGCCGTGGCCGTGATCGTGATGGCTCATAGGGTTCCCCTGTCGTTTGTGCGGTTGATCGGCGTTGCCCGCGGCAACACCGCCACTATACCCCATCCCTCTTCCTCTGCAACAGGGAAAACAGGTTTGCGAACCCAGGTGGCGGTCAGGTAAATTTACAATTTTGTGTTAGATCTGTTGTTGTGGCCTAGTTAAAAAACAAAATTGTATTGTTGTCGGGAGCCGCAAAAGTGGCGACCGTGATGGGTGTTGCCTGTATCTTCCCGGAATAATTTCGTTAAAATTATTTTTCCGCGGTCCGGCATGTTTTTTGATTGGGAGCAGGGCATGGACGCAGCGGCGGGATGCCGCT
>JBFLYY010000276.1:0-3158 GCA_040756495.1 Thermodesulfobacteriota bacterium
TGTCCAGCAGGTTGACCGCAAAATCGCGGTAGTCGAACTGCATCACCGAACTGGTCACCGAGATGCCGCGCTCCTGCTCGATGGCCATCCAGTCGCTGGTGGCGTGGCGTTTGGCCTTGCGGGCCTTGACCGAACCGGCCATCTGGATGGCGCCGCCGAAGAGGAGCAGCTTTTCGGTGAGCGTGGTCTTGCCGGCGTCGGGGTGGCTGATGATGCCGAAGGTGCGGCGGCGGGCGATTTCCCGCTGGCGTGGGGTCTGGCTCATGGTTCTCGTTCTCGTCAAAAGTAGTGATGCGTGGCGCGTCCGCGTTGGGGGAGAAGGGCGGCGCAGCGGCTGGTTCGCGGTAGTGCGGCGGTACGATGCGGGCCGCCCGGTTCGGTCGGACTTAGGGCGGCGTCAGGAAAAAGGGGGCGCGGACATGGGCCAATGGGCGGCAGGTTCTCATGGCGGGCCACTCTACACGCCCGCCCGGTTTTCGTCAAGAAAACAGCCTGATGCTCAACCAGGCGGCGGGCGATGGGCCAGGATCTGCTTGAGCGACTCGATCACCTTGCTCGCCTCGCGCCGGCTCAGGGCAGAAAGATCCTCTTGCTTGTAATATTTGCGCAGGAAGTTGCGGAAATGCGTCTCTTCCCAGCCGAGGTCCGCCACCAGGTGTTTGATGAAGAGCTGCTGGCGGAAGGTCATGCCCTGCGCATTCACCCGGTAGTGGCGGCTCTTCGCGAAGTGGCGCATGAGTTTGCGAAAACCCGGCTCGTCGAGTTCCCTGGCCGAGCGCACGCCGGTGATCTTTTCCAGGGCGTCGCGGTACTCCTGGTCGGAGAGTCCCAGTTCCTTTTTCACGATGTGGATGACCGCGAGCTTCTTGTGGTCGAGCATCCTCTCCCCCTATTTGATGAGGCGCCGCCGGAGCAGAACGATGGCGAGCCAGGTGGCGAGGATGGTGACGAAGAGCGGCCCGAGGACTTTGAGGAGCCACGGTTCCGTGAAGCGGCCGTAGCAGAACATGCGGGAGAGGGTGACGATGGGAGTGAGCGGCAGGTGCTCGCAGACCGCGCGTGCCGTGGGCGAGAGGGTATCGAGGGGAAAGAAGATGCCGGAAAAGAGGAAGAGCGGCGTGATAATGAGCGAGATGAAGTAGTTGAAGAATTCGTAGTCGGTGGCCAGGGCGGTCATGATGAGGCCGAAGGCGGCGAAGAAGGCGCCGGCCACGAAGAGGATCGGCAGCAGGGCGAGAACCCAGGGACTCGGCCAGAGGCCGAAGAGGGGGAGGCTTGCCAGCATGATAGAGGCGGCGATGAGTCCCTTGCTGGCGCCCCAGGCGATCTCGCCCAGGGCCAGGTCGCGGACCGTGAGCGGCGTGGTGAGGATCGCCTCGTAGGTCTTTTGCAGGCTCAGGCGGGTGTAGGAGCCGTAGGTGTTCTCGAAGGCGGCGCTGTACATCACCGCCGAGGCGACGAGGCCCGGAGCAAGGAACTGGAGGTAGGTGAGCCCCGCGATGGGCGGTACCGCGTGTCCCAGGCCGTAGCCCATGGCAAGGAGGAAGAGCAGCGGCTGGCCCAGGTTTCCGATGAGGGTGGCCACGATGTGGGTGCGCCAGACCAGGGCGTTGCGGCGCCAGATTTTTATGCAGGCCAATGCCCTCATGACTCCCTCAGCGAGCGGCCGGTGAGCTGGATGAAGAGGTCTTCGAGGTTGGCCGGCCGCCGCACCCAGCCGTGGGATTTCGTCAGCAGCGCCTCGATGTGGTCGCACTTTTTCTTGGCATAGACGTAGAGGATGTCGCCCACCCGTTCGGAAGAGGCATCGCAGCCGGCGAGTTCCTGGGTCAGGGCGTCGAGTTCGGCTCCGGTCCCTTCCACCTCGAAGACCTCGATGCCCACGAGATCGGTAACGAGCTGTTTGGGCTCACCCTGGGCCACGACGCGGCCATGGTCGATGATGAGCACCCGGTCACTGAGGCGCGCCACTTCGTCGAGATAGTGGCTGGTGAGGAGCATGGTGGTGCCGCGCGCTTTCAATTCCTGCAATCGCTCCCACATCAGGTGGCGCGCCTGGGGATCGAGGCCGATGGTGGGCTCGTCGAGGATGAGGAGCTGCGGCTCGTTGATGAGGGCCCGGGCGAGCAGGAGGCGGCGGCGCTGGCCGCCGGAAAGGTGGTCGATCACCTCGTGGCGCCGGGATTCCAGGGCGAAGAAGTGGAGGAGTTCCGCGGTGCGTTCCCTGGCGATGGGGCCGGGGATGCTGTAGTAGCTCGCATAGACGAGCAGGTTCTGCTCCACGGTGAGATCGGGGTCGAGGCTGTCCGCCTGGGGAACCACGCCGACCCGGGCCTTGATGGCCGGAAGTTTTCGTGGCACCGGCAGGTCGAAGAGGCGGATCTCGCCGGCCGACAGGGTGACGAGGCCGAGGAGCATGTTGATGGTGGTGGTCTTGCCCGCGCCGTTGGGGCCGAGGAACCCCACGCACTCCCCCGGCGCGATGCCAAAGGAGATACCATCCACCGCAATGCGCTCGCCGAAGCGCTTGGCAAGGTTGCGCACGGCCAGGAGGGGGGTGGGAAGTTCCGTTGGGAAATGTGGCGGGGCGGCGGTGTCCATGGCTTTCGCCAGTATAGCGGCAAGGTGCCGGTTTTGGCCAGCGTTTCTCGGGCTATGGCCAGAGGCGGCGGGTGGCGAGGTCGGCGAAGAAGGCGTCCTCGCTGGTGAAGAGGTGCGCCTGCCAGCCTTGCGCCAGGGCGCGTTCGATGTGGCCAGGGTTGTCGTCGATGAAGAGGGCGGCCTCCGGTGCCAGGTTGAAGCGGCCGGTCATGTCGCGGAAAAGGGAGGCGTCCCGCTTGGTCTTGCCCAGGCGGAAGCTGTTAACGACCTGGTCGAACTCGACAAAGAAGTGGTCGCGAAGGTTCAACCGTTCCAGCCAGTCGGTCTGGTCGCTCAGGATGTAGAGTCTGAGCCCCTGCGCCTTGAGGCGGCGTACGGCCTCGATCATTCGGGGGCGCAGCACGAAGCGGGTGAGGATCTCGTTGGTCAGTTCGGCATCGCTGCCGCTGATCCCGGTTTCTTCCCGCACCAGGTGCCAGAAGTGGTGTTCATCGGTCTGGCCGGTGACAAAGCCGCAGCCGTAGATGATCTCGGTGACCGTTGCGAAAAAAGCCTCG
>JBFLYY010000277.1:0-2573 GCA_040756495.1 Thermodesulfobacteriota bacterium
CCTCCGCGGCGCTGTCCAGCGGCTCCGGCTCGCCGAGGCCATCAGCCGAAGAGGCGCCGCCGGCAAAAGCCGGGGTGACCGACAACAAGACAACAAGGCACAGCAGGCTGGATTGGCGCATCGTTTTTCCTTGCGTGATGGCGGCCGACCGGCCATGATACGTCGGTGCGGCCGCGCCCCTTGCATCATCCTTGTCGGCCGATTTCACCAAAAACATTACCCTGAGGCAGGAGACGCCCATGTTCGATTTCACCTTCCACAACCCCACCAAGATCCTCTTCGGCGCCGACACGGAAAAAGAGATCGGCCGGGAGATCAAGGGTGCCGGCATCACAAAGGTTCTGCTCCTTTCCGGCCAGGGATCGGCCAGGAAGAGCGGCCTGCTCGACCGGGTCGAAACGAGCCTTGCGGCCGCCGGAATTTCGTGGGTGGCGTTCAGCGGGGTGGTCTCCAACCCGCTTCTCTCCCACGCCCGGCAGGGGATAACCCTGGCGAAACAGGAGGGGGTCGAGGCGATCCTGGCGGTGGGCGGCGGCTCGGTGCTCGACGAGGCCAAGGCCATCGCCGTGGGCGCCATCACCGACATCGACGTCTGGGAGTTCTACCTGGGCCGGGAGGTGACCGCTGCGCTGCCGCTCTTCGCCATCCTCACCCTGGCCGCCACCGGCAGCGAGATGAACCGGAATTCGGTGCTCACCAACGAGGCGACCCAGCAGAAATACAACATCGCCTCGATCCACGTCCATCCGCGGGTCTCGATCCTGAATCCGGTGCTCACCCACACGGTGCCGCCCGACTACACCGCCTACAGCGCGGTGGACGCCATTGCCCACGTACTCGAAGGCTACTGCACGAAAAAGCCGGGTACCCACCTCCAGGACCGGCTGGTGGAGAGCATCGTCACGACGGTGATGGAGACCACCGGCCAGATCCTCCAAAACCCCAACCACGCCGAGGCGCGCGCCTCCTTCATGTGGGCCGCGACCCTGGCCTTAAACGGCCTCACCCCGGCGGGCATCGGCCCCTACTCCTTCCCCAACCACATGATCGAGCACTCCCTTTCCGCCATCTACAACATCCCGCACGGAGCGGGGCTTGCCATCGTGATCCCCGCCTGGATGCAGTGGTATGCCCCGCGCAACCCCGAACAGTTCAGCCGCTTCAGCCGGGAGATCTTCGGCCTGCCCACGGCCGCGGCGGGAATCAAGGCCCTCACGGCATGGTTCCGCGAGATCAAGGCGCCGGTGCGCCTCTCCGAGGTGGGGATTCCGGCGGGCGACATCCCGAAGATCAGCGAAAACGCCCATGGCCTCGCGAGGCAGTGGGGCCTTGCCGACCTCTATACCCCGCAGGTCATTGCCGAGATTCTGGAGCTGGCCGTCTAACAGCCCATCGCCTCCAGCAGGGCAAGCGAGCGGATGGCGTGCCAGCTCGCGTCGAGGAAGGGCGCGGCCTTGGGGTTGCGGGCAAAACCGCCCCGGCCGGTCTGGCAGGAGACGACAAAGGCGCGGGCCGCCTGGGGCTCGGCCGGTTGGGCATCAAGGAGCGAGAGAGCCGCCAGCGCGCTGTGGCAGTTCTCGATGAAGGAGGTGGTGCCGGGAAAGAAGCCGAAACCGCCGTCGCCGTTCTGGCTCTCCTGGAGCCAGGAGACCAGGGCCCGCGTCTCTCCCGCCGGCTGCCCAAGCAGCCCCTTGGCCGCCACCAGCATCCGCACCTGGCCGACGCTCCGCCGTTCGGGCAGCGTCAGCTCCGGGGCCGTACCCAGCCAGGAGGCCGGAGCTTCGCCAGCCACCTCGTGCGCCAGGCGCGCTACCCAATAATTCGTTTCCAGACCGGGGCTGCCGGCCAAGGCCGCCTCGGCGTAGTGCCGCAGCCGCGCCAGGTCCACGGCCACCCCGAGCCGCCGGCAGGTGGCGAGGAGCTGAAAGGTGGTGGCCAGCCCCAGCCACGGCCTGGCCTGGACCCGGGCGAGATAGCCAGCCAGGGCTCCATCGTCGGCCGGGGCCACCGGCACCGAGGCATGATCCGCCATGGCCGCCAGCAGCCCCACCGCCTCGTAGGTATCCTCCACCGTGGCGGGCAGCCGCCGGGTGGCGCCATAGCCGCCGCTCTCCTTGCGCCGGATGGCGACAAACTCGACCAGTTTCGCATACTCGACTGTGCGCGCCATTCTGCCCTCCCTGCGGGGTACACTCCCGTTTTCCTATACGGTAACCATTCGCCCGTCGAAAGTCAGGCCTCCGCCTCGGGCAGGAGCACCGTGCGCTGGCGCGGCAGCACGCCCGATTCCTGCTCCGGCAGGAAGCAGACCACCCCGCGGGCGGGTGGATTCGCAAAACCCACCGCCGCAAGGAGTTCCCCGGAAAAGGGGGCAAAGAGGGCGCGCTTGAAGAACTCGTTCCGCCCCTGCGGGGTGTAGAGGGGGGGAAGGTCCGCCGGCAGGGAGTGCCAGAGTCGGTCGCGGCTCTCCTTGAGCAACACCGGTTCCAGATGAGCGGGGACAAAGCGGTGGCCGCAGGCAAGCCAGTCGTAGCGGAGCAATTCCAGCAACAATTCGCGATCCGGCCTGCTGG
>JBFLYY010000278.1:0-5199 GCA_040756495.1 Thermodesulfobacteriota bacterium
CGGCCCGCCTGGCGAGTGGAGCCCCTTGCCGGTGATGATGCGCACCGTGCGCAGGGCGGTCCTCCTGGCTTCGTTCAGGAAGCGGTGCAGCTCCCGTTCGGCCTCGGCGGCGGTGAGACCGTGGCAGTCGAATTCCGCCTGGGGCGGCGGATACTTTTTGAGCTGCTGGCCCGGGGGCGGCCGGGGAGCGGCCTGCTCTTCGCTCGGGTGACGGTCGAGGCCGGCGGCCAACGCCTCGGCGAAGGTGGCTGGGGTGGTCCCCTCCCCCTTGAAGAAGGTGGCCGGGTCGGCCTCTTCCGTCAGGCGGGGGATACGGCGGCGCGGTGCGCTGCCGGGCGGTTTGCGGTCTTGGCGAGCCATGGTGGTTCATCATACCGTGCTTTTGGCTAACAGGATGTCGAAAAAGTCATCCATGACCTTTTTCAACGACGAACTCGCAGAAGTGAATTCTGCGAGTTCTCACAATTTCCGCGGGTTACAGACTCGCGGAAATTGGCGCTCCATTCATGGAGCGCACGGAGGCTGTTGCAAAACAAGTTTTGCAACAGCCTCCTAAAAAATGCACCTTCCATTCTCCCGGCAGTGCCCGTCAGCCGGGAATTTAAGCTCTAACTTATGTATTGGCGCGTTTTTTTGCTGGTCCGGACCACCTGCTGCTGCTACAATGATCTTCGATGTTCGTGGCCGTTGTTTGCTAGGCTGCGGCACGTGCGGTTCGCGGGAGGGGGGAGGTCACGATGGTTGGCCTCCGTAGCTTTGGGAGACTGCATGGCCAAAAAGCTGCATTTCATCGTGACCAGTGAGCGGGGTGAGACGAAGACCTTCACCCTGACCGATCGTCTTATCAAGAGTGTCCTTGGTTGCGTTGCCTTGGTGGTGGTTGCCAGTGCCATCGGCTGGGGTCTGTCCGCCGAGAACGTGACCCTGCGCGCCCGTACCCTCGCGGCCAAAAGCGAGCTGGCGGCGGTCCGGCAGCAGAACCAGGCGATTCTTGCCAAGGCCGCCCGCCAGGAGCGCGAGCAGAAGGCGCTGCTCGACACCGCGCTTCAGGAACTCCGGCAGCGCACCCAGACCATCGAATCGATTCTCTCCACCGTGGGCGTCGGCGTCGAGATCAAAGAAAGCCGCGCCAATGCCGGTGGTCCTTACCGCCGCCTCCCCGACGACTCCATCGAAAACCTCACCTTCAAGGTCGATCACTATCTCAAGACCGTCCAGTCCCTGCCGCTGGGGCCGCCGACCGGCGGCACCGTCTCCTCCCTCTTTGGCCGCCGTCTCGATCCGATGAACGGGCTGGCCGCCTTTCACGAGGGCGTCGATATCCGCAGCGAGCGGGGCACCAGGGTGAAGGCGCCGGCGCAGGGCAAGGTGCTCCAGAGCACCTTTGATCGGGGCTTCGGCAACTTCATCGTCATCGACCACGGCAACCATTTCCGCACCCGCTACCTCCATCTGCAAAAAAGCCTGGTGCGGGTCGGCGAGCCGATCAAGCGCGGCGAGGTGATCGGGCTGGTGGGCAATACCGGCCGCAGCACCGGCCCCCATCTCCACTACGAGGTTTCCTATCGGGATCGGCCGCTCGATCCCCTCAAGTTCATGCGGATCGCCTCCTACATGAAGGAGCGCGCGGGCCATTCCGATCGTTCCGCCCGGTGAACGGGCTCTCCCTCAACCCTTTTTTCAGGTGGCGCCATGTTTTTCAGAAAGGATGAAAACGCCGTCCTCGACGGCCTCAGCAAGGAGGCGGTGACCAGCATCGTCGGCCAGGAGATGCAGATGGTGGGCGACATCTCTTTCCGGGGCAAGCTGCGCATCGACGGCAAGGCCGAGGGCAACATCCAGGGCGATTACCTGATCCTGGGGGATGCCGGCATCGTCATCGGCGACATCGTGGTCAACACCTTTGTCTGCGCCGGTCGGGTGCAGGGCAATGTGAGCGTCAAGACGCTCCAGGTGATCAAGAGCGGCACCATCAACGGCAAGGTGGAGACCACCGATCTGGCGGTGGAATCGGGTGCGGCCTTAAACGGCGAGATCAAGTCCCGGGCCAAGGAACTGCGCCTCATGCCGGGATCTGCCATCCCGCAGGAGGAGTGGGACGCCAAGGTGCAGGAGGCCGCGGCCGCGAAGATCGCCCATCCTCCGGGCAAGGGCAAGCAGCCCCACGCCGGCTGAAGCGCTCCGACATCCGCGGAACAACGGCCCGGCGGCAGCAATGCCCCGGGCCTTTTGTTTGGGAACGGCTCAACCGGCGTGCAGGGCCGTTTCGTAGGCCGCCCTGGTGGCGGGGTTGAAGCAGACCAGCAGCACCGCCTCCAGATCGGGGCTGGCGTGGAGGGCCTGGCGGATCTCACGCACCGCGATGCGGGCCGCCTCCTCCTTGGGGTAGCCGTATGCCCCGGTGCCGATGGCCGGAAAGGCGAGGGTGCGGAGGTCGTGTTCGCGCGCCAAGGCGAAGCAGCTCCTGTAGCAACTGGCCAGAAGTTCCGCCTCCCCCTGCCCGCCGCCGTGCCAGACCGGGCCCACGGTGTGGATGATAAAGCGGGCCGGCAGGTGGTAGCCCTTGGTGATTTTGGCCTTGCCGGTGGGGCAGCCGCCCAGGGTGCGGCACTCGGCAAGGAGTTCCGGCCCGGCTGCCCGGTGGATGGCGCCGTCCACCCCGCCGCCGCCGAGGAGCGAGTTGTTGGCGGCATTGACAATACCATCCACCGCCAGGGTGGTGATGTCGCTCTCGACGAGCCGGATCCTTTCGTCCATGGTCCTTGCTTCCTCGGGCGATTTTAGAACCTGTCCCCTCCGGAGAGTCGCCGGAGATTCTGTTTGTTCTGGTCCGGGGTGTGGACGACCACGCGGCCATCCGGCCCCACCTCCGCCACCACCCAGTCGAGGAAGGAGAACCAGATTCCGAGTTCGCTGCCGTCCGGGGCGAGGATTTTCGCGCCGTGGTAGCGGTCGCGGGGCGGCCGCGTGTCGTTCTTGATTACCCAGAGCCAGTCGCGCAGCCCCTCTGCATCGAGTTCCACCTTTTTCCAGAACCCCTGCTCGAAGGCAAGGCCGTGGCGGATGCCGACGATCGCGAGCGGTTGCGCCTCGGGGCCGGAGTAATAGTAGTCGTAACCAGGCAGAACCAGCCCGGACTCGAAGGCGTTGTGGACCTGGCCATCCCGTTCAAAGGTCACCTGCGGCAGGGCGCAGGCGGTAGCGGCCAGGAGGAGCATTGCCAGGATCAGGGCGTGGGTCGAGTTCGGGCGAGGGTTCTGCATGGGCGGCCTCATTGCGGGTGATCGTCTGATCCCATTATACGCCTTGAGGCGGGCAAAAAAAAGACGGGCCATGGGGCCCGTCCCGGAAAGGTTCTGTTGGTCTACCCTTTCGTTTAGCTCTCGACGCTGGTGCACTGGTCGAAGAATTCCAGCACCTTGTCCTTGTTCGGGGACTCCATGTGGGCCATGGCGGCGCGCGGGTGCTGGTTCATGACCCCGCCCACCATGTAGGGGATGAAATAGCCCCAGTCGATCTTCTCGCGCCAGGGCAGGATCTCCTCCTCGATGGCCTTGATGAGCGGCCGCACCTTGAACTTGGGGTTCTTGAGGAAGGAGATGAGGAGTTCGGTGGGGCAGTTGCCGGCGCCGCGGCCCATGCCGTAGAGGGTGGCGTCCAGGTAGTTGATGCCGCAGATGATCGAGGAGATGGTATTGGCAAAGGCGAGTTGCTGGTTGTTGTGGGCGTGGATGCCGATGGTCTTGCCCGGCAGCCGTTCCATGTATTTCCTGGCCAGCACCTCGATGTCCTCCTGGTAGAAGGCGCCGAAGCTGTCCACCAGATAGATGATCGGCACGTGGCTCTTGGCCAGGTCGTCGAGCCCCTCGTCGAGTTCGCGCTGGCCCACGGTGGAGACGGCCATCAGGTTGATGGTGGTCTCGTACCCCTTCTCCTGGCAGTGGTGGGCCAGGGCGATCGCCTTGTCCACCTGGTGGACGTAGCAGGCGACCCGCACCATGTCGAGCACGCTCTCCGACTTGGGGCGGATGTCGTTGTAATCGATGCGGCCGATGTCGGCCATGGCCGAGAACCTGATCTTCTTCTCGCTCTCGCCGATGATCCGCTTGAGATCCTCCTCGGCGCAGAACTTCCAGGGGCCCACCTCGCTCCGCGAGAAGGCGGACTCGGAACTCAGGTAGCCGATCTCCATGTAATCGACCGCTGCCTCGGTGAGGGCGTGGTAGACGGCGCGGACGAACTTGTCGTCGAACTGCCATTTGTTCATCAGACCGCCGTCGCGGACGGTGCAGTCGATTACCTTGATTTCCGGTCTGTACATGGCGTACCTCGCACAAAAAGGACGTTGGATGAACGATGTAGGGTGCGGATCATACCTTATTCCGGGCCGCCAGGCAATGGTCCATGAAATTTTTGACGTTCTGGCCCAACTGCTCCAGATTCTTCTCGCGGAGCGCTTTGGCGCCGAAGAGGCTGGTGGCCACGCCCACGGCGTTGGCGCCGGCGGCGAAGTAGTCGGCGAGGTTCTGCAGGGTCACCCCGCCCACGGCGGCGAGCGGGATCCGGTCGAAGGGGCCGCGCAGGTCGCGGATGTACCGGGGTCCGCCCAAGGCGCCGCAGGGGAAGACCTTGACCATGGCGGCGCCGGCAGACCAGGCGGTGTAGACCTCGGTGGGGGTCAAGGCGCCTGCCACGATGGGGATCTCCTCGCCCACCGCGTATTCGATGACCTTCGGGTCGCAGTTGGGGGTGACCAGGAACATGGCCCCGGCATCCACTGCCTCCTTGGCCTCCTCCAGGTTGCGGATGGTGCCCATGCCGAGCCAGCGGCCGCTGGGTATTGCGGGCCGGAACTCGCGGATCATCGCCGTGGCGCCCTCCGTGTTCATGGTCACCTCGATGGCGGTGAGGCCCGCGACAAAGGAGATCTGCATGAGTTCGCCGAAGAATTCGTGTTCCACCCCGCGCAGGATGCCGATCACTGGTGCGTCGAACTTCATGGTGTGCTCCCCGTTGTTTTTCTCTTTCTAGCCCGTTTGGTTGGCGGGTGTCCACCTATTTGCGGGGCTTGGCCCGGCTGGTGGGCTGGGCGGCCCACGGGTCGTCGGGCCAGTGGTGCTTGGGGTAGCGCCCTTTGAGTTCCTTTTTCACCTCGTGGTAGGCCCCGTTCCAGAAGCCCTTGAGATCGCGGGTGATCTG
>JBFLYY010000279.1:0-2213 GCA_040756495.1 Thermodesulfobacteriota bacterium
TGTTGCGCCGTTTCGGGCTGGCAGCGGAGGATTTCCGCGCCGGACAGCGCCTTCCCGACGCATAATCCCTTCCGTGTCGGTCCCTGCCGCCTGCTGCCCCGCGGTTGCAGGCGATCCTCCTCCCTGTCCCTGCCTCATTCAGGCGGCACCGATGCAGCAAAAAAGATGCACTTTGGCCCCGCCGGAACCTTCCGGCAGGGTTTGGTGTCTGCCAATCCCTCGATTTTCCAATAGAAAAAAAGAAGCGAAGAGTCTGGGGCAAGGGCATCCTTTTTGCTTTGTTCCCAAGTCGGCAGACCTTCCGGCGCGGCCAGTCATGGCAGGCGCCGGTCAGGCAGGGAGAGAACCACGCCTCCGGGGGAGAGGGGGCACAACGGCAAGGAGGTGCGCGACCGAGACCCAGACAAAGAGGGAAGAACTGATCCTGTTGTCCAACTTTCTTCAGCAAAGGAGAAGAAGATGATGAAGAGGAAGTTCCGAGGGGTTCCTTGTCTTGCGTTGGTCATGGCATTGTTGTTCACGGTCCCATGGGGCAGTGCGGTCGCCGCACCGGAAGCCCCGCTACCCGCCGCCGCACCGGCTGCGGCGCCGGCCTCGCCGCCAGCTCCGGCCGCGGCGGCACCACCCACCGTCATTCTCGACAAGAACACGCTCGCCAACGGTGGCGAGATTCTCGTCACCGGCCAGGCGCCGGCCGGGGCCCAGGTCTACGTCGAGGTCTATTCCGCCGACAAGCTGGTCCGGGCCAACCGTTTCGACGGCAAGAAGGATCCCAAGACCGGCAAGATTCCCTACAAGTTCTACCTGACCCACGAGATGCCCGCCTTCTACAAGATCCTCCTGCCCAAGGAGCAGCAGGAGAAGCTGGACAAGGCCAAGGCCGCGGGCAAAGGCTGGAAGTATTCGGAGGTACTGAAGGAGACCGGGGCCAATGCCGCCTATAACGCCCCGGCCAAGATGAAGATCGACAGCTACCAGGCCACCATCATGGCGAGCATCCTGGGGTCGCGCGGCACCCTGCTCGAACCGCTGGACGAAAAGGCGACCAAGAGCGAGTCGATGAAGCTGGTCAAGGGCCGCTTCGGCGGCGTGGGCAAGCTCCTGGAGGCCAACGTCGAGGTCACCTCCGCCGGCACGTACACCGCCACCGTCAGGCTGCCGGCCGGCCAGGCCCCCGGCAGGTACAACGTGATCGTCACCGCGGTCACCGAACGGAGCAAGGAAGGGGACAAGGAAATCGTCAAGAAGGTCAGGAGCGAGGTTGCCACCTTCGAGAACGCCGTGGCCCTGCCCTATGTCTATCTCGACTCGGCCGGCACCAGCCTCAACCTGCTGTGGCCCTTCCTGCTGACCCTGGTCATCTCCATCTTCGGCGTGCTCATGGGCGCGGGCGGCGGCTTCATCCTCAATCCGATCCTCGTCTCGCTCTTCCCGCTGCCCCACACCATCGTGGCCGGCACCGTCATGCCCACCGTGCTCTTTTCCCAGGGCAGCGGCATCTACAACTACTCGAAGATCAAGTTCATCAACTGGAAGCTCGGCATCGCCATCGGCTGCGCCATGATGGTGGGCGGCTTCATCGGGCCCAAACTCACCGAGATGATCACCCTCGATCAGTTCAAATTCGTCTTCGGCTGGATTCTCCTGGTGCTGGCGGGCCTGATGTTCTGGCAGACCACCGCGGGGTATCTGGAGAAGAACAAGAAGGAACAGGCGATTTTGAAGGAGTTCAAGAAGCGGGCCGAAGAAGCCGCCAAGGCGAAACAGGCATAAGGAGGGACGACCATGAAAGTGGAATTCTGGGGCCACGAGTTCGAGGCCAATCTGTTTGTCGGCTGTATCGGCGGTTTTCTCATCGCCATCATGTCTTCCATGTTCGGTTTCGGCGGCGGCCCCTTCATGGTGCCGTTGATGACCGTGGCCATGGGGTTGCCCATGTACATCGTGGTGGGCAGCTCGCTGCTGGCGATCTTCTTCAACACCGCCATGGGCACCTTGCGCCACATGCAGTTCGGCAACTTCGATCTGGTCTTTTTTCTCTCCATGTTCCCGGCCGCTTTGCTGGGCGGCTACATCGGGCCGCAGATCGCCAAGAAGGTGAGCCCCATCGTGGTCAAGCGCATCGCCTGCGCGGGCCTTTTGCTCCTGGGGCTCAATCTGCTGGGCGTCTATTGACGGCGGACTGAAGACGACGAGCGCCCCGGCCGGCCGTT
>JBFLYY010000280.1:0-3154 GCA_040756495.1 Thermodesulfobacteriota bacterium
AAAGAGGTTGCCAAAAACCGCCATTGCCCCGCATACTGGAGAGCAATAAAGACCCTGTGCGGGCGGCGCGAGCCCGCTTGCCGGCACCGACCACCACCCGGAGGCCCCATGAAAAAAACACTCCTCGCCACCGCCCTCTGCTGGGCGCTCCTCGCCTCGCCGGCCCTTGCGGCCGACATGGGCATCTCCCTCGGCCTCGGCCAGTCCGAGGACGGGGTGGACATCTACCGCCTCGGCCTCCAGCGGGACTTCGGGGTCAAATGGCTGGATTCCGCCACCGGCTCCCTCGGCGGCTACTTCGAAGGCTCGGCCGGCTACTGGGAAGAGGGCAGCGAGGACAACACCATCTTCGCCATCACCCCGGTCTTCACCTACGCCTTCAACCTCCAGGGGCACCCCACGGTCCATCCCTACCTGGAGGCCGGCATCGGCGCCAGCTACGTGAGCAAGAAGATCATCGACGGCAAGGATCTCTCCTCCCACTTCCAGTTCGAGGACCGCGTGGGTCTGGGCGTCAACTGCCGGGGGCACAAGGTCGCGGCCCAGTTCTTCCACTACTCCAACGGCGGCATCAAGAATCCCAACGACGGCATCGACATCTGGCTTTTCTCCTACACCTACCCCTTCTGAAGGCAACAACGGCGGCGGGCGGCTCCCACCCGCCCGCCAGCCCTCCCGCGCCCGCCGCTCGTTTTCATCTTGCATTTTGCGCCTAAATCCTTTTTGCTGCGTGGGTGATCCGCCTTCTTCGGGCGGAACAAAGCCGTGCACGGCGGCGAGGGGCGCATGCAGAACACCACCATCCTCCTGGTCAAGGGAGCGGATCAGATCCGCGACGGGCTCGCCGAGGCCCTCGCCAAGGCCCGGTACCAAGTGCTCCTTGCCGCCGACAGCGACGAGGCCATGCACCTGCTCCACAAGCACCACGTCGATCTCGTTCTCGCCGACCTGCAGCTCCCCTCCCCCACCTGCCTGGCCCTGCTCAGCGAGGCCCGCTCGCTGGACCCGACCATCGGCTTCCTCTGCCTCAAGGGCTACAGCGACGACGAGGTCGTGCGCGAGGCCTTGCGCCGCGGGGCCGACGACTTCCTGCTGCCGCCCTACGACCGCCACGAACTCCATTTCCGGGTCACGGCCTGCCTCGAAAGACGGGCCTTGCGCCGGGCGAGCCAGAGCGAACAACTCCTCGCCGCCTGCTCCTGCTGCAAGAAGGTTCGTCCGCGCGCCGGCCAGGACAACTGGGTGGAACTGGAGACCTTCCTGGCCGACGAGGCCAACATCACCCTGAGCCACGGCCTCTGCCCGGCCTGTTCCGAGAAGATGCACGCCAGGATCGACCAGTTCGACAAGCAATGCCGCGGCTGACCGGCCGCCCCCGCCCCCTCAACCCAACCGCCAGCCATACGCCATGCCCTCATTCCCTCTTCGCCTGCTGCCCCTGCTGCTCTGCCTCGCCTTGTTCGCCCTGCCTGCCGCGCCCTCCCGGGCAGCCGGGGAAGAACTCCACTACGACCTGAACGTCGCCCTCGCGCCGGCCACGCACCAGCTCCGCGCCACCGTCACCCTCACCCTGCCGGCCGGAGCGGGAACGGATCTCCCCCTGGTTCTCCACAGCGGCCTCGGACCCAAGGTCACCACCCCCGGCGTGACCCTCCTGCCCCAGGGCCGGCTCAAGGGGGCGGTACCGCTGGACGCCTTCCGGCTCAAGCGGCCGGCCGGCGTCAGCCGCATCACCCTGCGCTATGGCGGCACGATCCACCATCCGCTCCCGCCCTACGGCGCCGAATACGCCCGGGGGTTCCGCGACACCCCCGGCACCATCGAGGCGGAGGGTGTTTTCTTAAGCGGTGCCACGGCCTGGTACCCGCAGCTTCCCTTCGAGCGCTGCACCTTCCGCCTGGAAACCGCGCTGCCCAAAGGCTGGCAGAGCGTAAGCCAGGGGGCCATCGCCGCCGCGGCCGGCCGCACCGCCTGGCTGGAGCAGACGCCGCAGCAGGAGATCTACCTCCTGGCCGGCCGCTTCAGCGTCTCTCGGCAACCAGCCGGCAACGTGACGGCCATGGCCTTTCTGCGCGAACCAGACCCCGGTCTCGCCCGGCGCTACCTCGACGCTACCGGCCGCTATCTCGCCCTCTACGAAACCCTGCTCGGCCCCTACCCCTACGCCAAATTCGCCCTGGTGGAAAACTTCTGGGAAACGGGCTTCGGCATGCCCTCCTTCACGGTGCTCGGCCCCACGGTGCTCCGGCTGCCCTTCATCCTCCACACCTCCTACCCCCACGAAATCCTCCACAACTGGTGGGGCAACGGGGTCTATGTCGATTACGACAAAGGCAACTGGTCCGAGGGGCTCACCGCCTATCTCGCCGACCATCTCCTCAAGGAGCAGGAGGGCCAGGGGGCGGAATACCGGCGCAGCGCCCTGCAAAAATATGGCGACTATGCGGCCCTGGGCCGCGACCTGCCGCTCACCCGCTTCACCTCGCGCCACAGCAGCGCCAGCGAGGCGGTGGGCTACGGCAAGGCGCTGATGCTCTTTCACATGCTGCGCCAGGAAGTGGGGGATCGGACCTTCATCAAGGGGTTGCGGGAATTCTACCAGGCCAACCGCTTCCGCACCGCGAGCTTCCTGGATGTGGCCCGGGCATTCAGCCAGGCCGCGGGCCGCGATCTGGCCCCCTTCTTCCGCCAGTGGGTGGAGCGCACCGGCGCGCCGGTTCTTGGCGTGCATGGGGTGAAGGTCAGCGAGGAGGAGGGGCGCTTCCGGGTCACAGGGATCTTGACCCAGGAACAGACAGAGGAAGGGTATAACCTTACGGTGCCGCTGGCCGTGACCAGCGAGGGAGAGGGTGCGGCGCAGATGGCCATTGTTGCCATGACGGGCAAGGAGCAACCCTTCTCCCTGCTTCTCGACAAGAGGCCGCTCAGGCTCGACGTGGACCCGCAGTACGACCTCTTCCGGTTGCTGGACCGGCAGGAATCACCCCCGGCGCTTTCCCAAATCTACGGGGCCCACCGGCTCCTCATCGTCCTGCCTGCCGATGACCCACTGCTGCCCGATTACCGGGAACTGGCCCGAATCCTGCGCCAGAGTGGACCGGAAAGCGTGGACATCGTGGACGCGACAGCCATCGAGGCACTGCCCGCGGATCGG
>JBFLYY010000281.1:0-7823 GCA_040756495.1 Thermodesulfobacteriota bacterium
GGTTGGTTGCCGGTTGCCGGACCGGCGGCCGGGGGGCGGCGGCATGACCGCCAGCCCTGTTCTTTAAGACTAACAGATAAGCGGCCGCCGGTCCAGCGGGCCGGGGGAAAAGCGGGTCGCGGCGGACGGGTTGCCGATCCCCATGGACAATGGCCGGCCCTTTGTTATAGAACAGGACCAGAAGGTGTCCGTCCAACATTTATTTCACGAGAGAACGACCTCGTCATGGCAAAGCGTATCCTGGCAGTCGACAACCACCCCGTGATCCTGCGCCTGCTCACCAACCTGCTCGAAAACGAGGGCCACAGCGTGGTGGCGGCCGTCGACGGGCTCGCGGCCCTGGATGCCCTGGAGAATTTCACCCCGGAAGTCATCTTCACCGACCTGGTGATGCCCAACATCGACGGCGAGAAGTTCTGCCAGGTGTTGCGGCAGCGTCCCGAGTTCGACCACACCGCCATCGTGATCCTCTCGGGCACCGCGGTGGAGGAACGGATCGATTTTCTCAGCTGGGGGGCCAACGCCTGCATCGCCAAGGGGCCTTTCGACCAGGTGGCGCGGCATGTCAAGGCGATCCTGGCCTCCCTGCCCGACGACCCGGCCGCCTTCCGGGCCTCCGAGATTTACGGCCGGGGGGAGGTCCACGAGCGCCACATCACCAAGGAACTGCTCGTCGCCAACCGCCACAAGGAACTGATCCTCTACACCATCTCCGAGGGCATCCTCGAAATCACCCTCGATGGCCGCATCATCTTCGCGAATGCCGCGGCCATGCAACTCTGCCGGCTGCGTCGCGAGGTGCTGCTCGGCAGGGACATGGTCGAGCTTTTCGCCGACAACGCGGAACAGAGCGTCCTGATCCGGGACTACATCGCCAAGGCCGCCACCACCCCGCAGTACTCCTCGCCGGACCATCCCTTCCACCTTTGCCGCCGCCGGGTAGTGCTCCACTTCGTGCCGCCGGTTGAGGCGGTCGATCCGGCCGTCACCGTGCTCATCAAGGACATCACCGAGCAGCTCCAGGCCAAGGAGGCGCTGCTCGCCTCCCGCAACATGCTGCAATCGGTGCTGAACACTATTCCGGTCCGGGTCTTCTGGAAGGATCGCCAGCTCCGCTACCTCGGCGCCAACACCATCTTCGCCGGCGATGCCGGGGTCACCTCGCCCCAGGAGCTGATCGGCAAGACCGATTACGAATTGGCCTGGCGCGACAGCGCCGAGGAGTATCGCCGGGACGACCTGCTGGTCATGGAATCCGGCCTGCCCAAGCTCGATTTCGAGGAGGGACAGATCCGTCCCGACGGCAGCCGTTTCTGGCTCAAGACCAGCAAGATTCCCCTGCGCGATGCCTCGGGCGCCGTCACCGGTGTGCTGGGTACCTACGACAACATCACCCGCCAGAAGGAGACCGAATCCCTCCTGCGCCTTGAGGAGGAACGGCTGGAGGCCCTGCTGGAACTGAGCCAGCAGCAGTTCACCAGCGAGAAGAATCTGACCGACTATGCCCTGGAGGTGGCGGTGCGCCTCACCGGCAGCGAGGTGGGCTACCTCCATTTCTACGACGAGGAGCGCCAGAGCTTGGGCCTCTTCACCTGGTCGAAGAACGTCTACGCCGGCTGTTCCGCCGCCAAGACCAGCCATTATCCCCTGGCCGAGGCGGGCATCTGGGCGGACTGCATCCGCCAGCGCCAGCCGGTGATCCACAACGACTATCCCGTGCGGATCGACCGCAAGGGGCTTCCCGACGGTCATTTCCCCCTCAGGCGCCATCTCTCGGTGCCGGTCTTCGACGAGGGCAAAATCGTGGCGGTGGCCGGAGTCGGCAACAAACGCGAGCCCTACGACGAGACCGACATCCGCCAGCTTGGTCTCTTCATGGGCAGCATGTGGGGCATCCTCCAGCGCCGCCGCGCCGGCGACGAACTGGGTTTCCGCTCCCTGATGCTCGACAGTGCCACCGACTCGGTCTTTGTCGCCACCAGGGACGGCCGGCTGGTTTATGTGAACCAGGCGGCTTACGTCAGCCGCGGCTACCGCAAGGATGAGCTGCTGGCCTTGTCGCTGGCCGAGGTGGAGGATCCGGCGGAGGAGGCGCACCGGGCCCAGCGGCTGGCCGTGCTGGAGGAGGAGGGCGAGTTGCGGTTCGAGGCGCGCCATCGCACGAAGAGCGGAGAGGCAATGCCGGTGGAGGTCCATGCCCGCCTGGTGCGCTTCCGTGAGGAACGGCTCGTGCTGAGCATGGTGCGCGACATCAGCGAACGGCGGCAGGGGGAGCAGGCCCTGCGCGATTCGGAGGAGAAATACCGCCTCCTCTTCGACAAGGCCATGGACGCCATCCTGGTCGCCGATCCGGACAGCGGCGTCATCGTCGATTGCAACGAGGCCGCTGTCCAGCTCACCGGCCGGAGCCGCGAAGAGCTGATCGGCCTCCACCAGAGGCAGATCCACCCGCCGGCCGAACAGGCGGGGGAGTTCAGCAAGACCTTTAAGGAACACCGCAAGACTTTCGACGGGTCGCCGCTCGAGGCGCAGATCGTCCGCAAGAACGGCGAGATCCGCGACGTCACCATCAAGACCGTCGTGGTTCCCTACAAGGGCAACCGCCTTATCCAGGGGATCTTCCGCGACGTCACGGAACGCAAGCAGGTCCAGCGCCAGCTGGAGCAGGAGACCCGGCTCAACCGGGGCATTGCCGACCTGGCCGGGGTGCTGATCGGTCCCGAGCCGAACATGGCGGAAGTGGCGCAACTGGTGCTGCTGCTGGCCTCCCAGCTCACCGGCAGCCGCAACGGTTTTGCCTCGGAGATCGACCCGGTGAGCGGCGAGAACATCGGCCACACTCTGCCGAGCGGTTTTGCCGAACCCTGCACGGTCTCGGTTTCCCGCGGCATCATCCTGACCAGAGGGCCGGAGGGGTATGGCGGGTTGTGGGGCCACGCCCTCAACACCCGCCAGGGCTTCTTCACCAACGACGTTCGCCAGCATCCGGCCGCCGCGGGCAATCTGCCGCCGGGGCACGTGGAACTCGAACGCTTCCTCTCGGTGCCGGCCATGATCGAAGGCGAGCTGGTGGGGCAGATCGCCCTCGCCAATCCTCCCTGCGATTACACGGACGACGACCTGCGCACCGTGAGCCGGCTGGCCGATCTCTATGCCCTCGCCATCCAGCATGACCGGGCCGGCAAGGCGTTGCTGGCCGCCAAGGCCGAGGCGGAATCGGCCAACCAGGCGAAAAGCGAATTCCTGGCCACCATGAGCCACGAGATCCGCACCCCGCTCAATGCCATCATCGGCATGGCCGACCTGCTGGGCTACACCGAACTGAGCGATACCCAGCGCGAGTACGTCGAGATCTTCCGCAACGCCGGCGAGAACCTGATGACCCTCATCAACGACATCCTCGACATCTCCAAGATCGAGGCCGGCCAGTTGTTTCTCGAGGAGATGGACTTCGATCTCAACCTGGTCTTGAGCCGCATCTGCGAACTGTTCGCCGTCAAGGCGCACAGCAAGGAACTGGAACTGGTCTATCGCCTCGACCCGGCGGTGCCGCCCTATCTGATCGGCGACTCCCACCGGCTGCGGCAGGTGCTGGTCAACCTGATCGGCAACGCCATCAAGTTCACCGACGTGGGCGAGGTGGTGGTCGAGGTCGGGCGGGAGAGCGAGGACGACAACGAGATAACCCTCGCCTTTGCGGTGCGCGATTCCGGCATCGGCATCCCGATCCACAAGCAGCGCCTGATCTTCGAGAGCTTCGCCCAGGTGGACACCTCGACCACCCGCCGCTACGGCGGCACCGGCCTGGGGCTCACCATCTCGAAGAAGATCATCGAGATGATGGGCGGCCGCATCTGGGTCAAAAGCCGGCCGGGCGAGGGAAGCACCTTTTTCTTCACCGTGCCGGTCAAGAAACAGAAGCGGCCGGAAAAACGGCATGGCGGGCGGGAAGAAGACCCGGCCATCGCCGGCATGCGCATCCTGGTTGTGGACGACACCCCTGCCAATCGCCTGGTGTTGCGGGAAACCCTGACGGCCTGGCAGGCGGTGGTGGGCGAGGCGGCGGGCGGCCCGGAGGCCCTGGCCGAACTCCGGGCCGCCCTGGCACGGGGCGAGCCCTACCGGATGGTGCTTCTCGATTGCCGGATGCCGGGGATGGACGGTTTTACCGTGGCCGAAGAGATCCGGCAGGACAAGGAACTGGCCAAGGGCACGGCGGTGATGATGCTCACTTCGGACACCACCCGGGAGTGCCTGGAGCGGGCCAAGGCCTGCGGCATCCACAACTTTCTCGGCAAGCCGGTCCGGCGGGAGACGCTTTTTCATGCCGTCAGGCAGGCCCTGGCCGGGGAAGCGAACGGAGCCGCGGCGCGAAGCCGGCTGGCGGTACCGCTTGTCGAGCTTCCCTCCCTGCGCATCCTCTTGGCCGAAGACGATGCCATCAACCAGAAGGTCGCGGCCCACCTGCTGGAGAAACACGGCCATCGGGTGATGGTGGCCGCCAACGGCGAGGAGGCCGTGGCGCTGGCCGGCCGGGAACACTTCGATCTCATTCTCATGGACGTCAACATGCCGGTGCTGGACGGCATCATGGCCACCTCCATCATCCGCGACCAGGAAAAAGAGCGGGGCGGCCACGTGCCCATCATCGGTCTTACCGCCCAGGCCTTCGACGAAGCGCGGCAAAAGGGGCTCGCCTTCGGCATGGATGGGTACGTGACCAAACCCTTCAACAGCATGGAACTTATGGCGGAAATCAAGCGGATCGTAACAGGCGCGGAAGGGCAGAATCAGCGGCGCGCGGCCATGCCGGAAGCGCCGCCGGAGCCGGCGGCCGGCAACAAGGATTTCGATCTCAGCGATGCGCTGGCGGTGGTGGACAACGACCACAACCTCCTGCGGGCCATGGCCACCATGTTCATCGCCGATCGGGGCCGCTACCTGACCGCCATCGAGGCGGCGCTCAAGGCCAAGGACAGCGAGGCCCTGCGGATGGCGGCCCACAAGCTGAAAGGGGCGGTGGCGAACTTCGGCAAGGGCGCCTGTTATGGCGCGGCCTTGAGCCTGGAACAGGCAGCCCGCCAGCGCCGCTGGGACGAGGTGACGCCGGTGGTGGCCGAGATCAACCGGCGCACGGGCCTCCTGGTGGCGGCCCTGGAGGATTTCATGAAAGGGGGCCATACATGAGGGTGCTCATTGCCGAAGACGATCCCATTTCGTTGCTGAAGCTGGAATCCATGCTCCGGCGCTGGGGGTACGAGACCGTGAGCTGCCCGGACGGCCTTGCCGCCTGGGAGATCATCCATTCGCCGGAATGCCCGCCGCTTCTGATCCTCGACTGGGAGATGCCCGGCATGGACGGCCCGACCCTCTGCCGCAAGGCGCGGGAACTCGAACGGGAACCCTACCTCTACATCCTGATCCTCACCGCCCGCGATGCCAAGGACGACGTGGTTCTCGGCATGGAGGCCGGGGCGGACGACTACATCACCAAGCCCTACTACCCGCATGAGCTGGAGGTGCGGGTACGGGCGGGACGGCGCATCGCGGAGCTGAACCACGAGCTGCTCGCGGCGCGGAACGCCCTGAAGCTCCAGGCCACGCACGACAGCCTCACCGGGCTCTTCAACCGGCCGGCCATCCTCGAACACCTGGAGGCGGAGCTGGCCCGCTCGCTCCGGCAGCAGGGGGCCGTCTGCCTGGGCTTGATGGACATCGACCATTTCAAGCAGATCAACGATACCCACGGCCATCAGGTGGGCGATCAGGTGCTGCAGGAGGTGGCGCGCCGCCTGGAAAGGGCGATCCGCCCCTACGATCGGGTCGGCCGTTACGGCGGCGAGGAGTTCCTCATCATCATGTCCAATTGCGACTGCGTTCAGCTCGAGAAGCATTACGAGCGGTTGCGCGCCTGCCTCGCCGATATTCCGGTGGAGACCTCGGCGGGCAGATTGACCGTGACAGGCAGCTTCGGGGTGGGTATTCTGCCCATCAAAAAATTTCGCGATGCCAACGATCTGATCCGGCTGGCGGACCAGGCCCTCTATCGGGCCAAGGCAGGCGGCCGCAACCGGATCGAGGTGAACGACGGATAAATCGCCGCTCACGGCGTGCCCGCTCCTGTCGCGCCACGCTGCTGTTCGCCTTGCCGTTTTTTCAATCCGAGACCAGGAGAAGGGGTTCCAGATGCTTGAGGTGAAAGTCGAATCAACCCTGCGGCCGAGTGAGATGGCCGTTTATTTCGTGCGCCAGCCGGCCAAGGGGAAACCCGGTTGCCCGCAGCCGCAGGTGAACGCGCTGCTCCAGCGGGCGGTCGAGGCCGGCGATTTTACGGCCAAGGAGGGGCAGACGCTCCTTTTCTATCCCGAAGCGGCAGCCAGCCAGGCCAGCCGCGTTCTGGTGGTGGGGCTCGGCAAGGAGAAGATCGCGGCCGAGTCGCTGCGCAAGGCCGCGGGTATCGCCGTGACCCAGATCGGCAAAACCAGGGCGAAAGAGGCCGCGGTGGTGGTGCCGGACAAGACCGGCCTGGCTGTTGCCGACGTGGTGGAGGCCTTCACCGAAGGGCTCATCCTCGGCAGCTACCGTTTCCGTAAATACCAGACCAAGAGCGACCCGGAAGAGAACGGCTCGCGGCTCAAGCGGGTTGCGCTCGTTGCCCCGGCCGTCAAGGAGGTGCGCGCGGCTTTGAGCCGCGGCGTGAATGCGGCGCTGGCCGCCTCTTTCGCCCGCGACCTGGCCAACGAGCCGGGCAACCACTGGACCCCGAGCCACTTCGCGAAGGAGGCGAAGAGGATCGCCAGGGCCGACGGCCTGGCGGTAACCGTGCTGGGCCGGGCCGAGATGGCGAAACTCGGCATGGGCGGCATCCTCGGAGTGAGCCAGGGATCGGCCCAGCCGCCAACGCTGACCATCCTCGAATACCGCGTCTCCCCGAAGGCGCCGACCCTGCTTCTCGTGGGCAAGGGGCTCACCTTCGACTCCGGCGGCATCTCGCTCAAGCCCAGCGCCGGCATGGAGGAGATGAAGTACGACATGAGCGGCGGTGCCGCGGTGCTGGCCGCCATGCAGGCAATCGGCCGGGAGAAGCCGGCAAGGCTCAACGTGGTGGCCCTCATTCCCTCGGCCGAAAACCTGCCCGGCCCTACGGCGCTCAAGCCCGGCGACGTGATTACCCACTACAACGGCAAGAGCGTCGAGGTGGTGAACACCGATGCCGAGGGGAGGCTCATCCTGGCCGATGCCCTGGCCTACGGGGTTGAGAAGTTCAAGCCCGCGGCGGTGCTCGACATCGCCACCCTCACCGGCGCGGTGATCATCGGCCTTGGCCACCACCGCACCGGTCTTTTGGCCAACGACGACAAACTCTGCGAGAAGATTCTGGCCGCGGGCGAATCCGCCGGCGAGCCGCTCTGGCGGCTGCCGCTGGCGCCGGAATACCGCAAGCAGCTCAAGTCCACGGTGGCGGATCTCAAGAACGTGGACAAGCGCGACGGCGGCACCATCCTGGGCGCGGCCTTCCTGCAGGAGTTTGTCGGCAAGACCCCCTGGGCACACCTCGACATCGCCGGCACGGCCTGGAACTTCACCGAGAAGTCCTACGTGCCCAAAGGGCCTTCCGGCATCGGCGTGCGGACCCTGCTGGCGCTCGTTCGAAATTGGAAGTGAGAACCGTACAGCAGACTTCTGCCGTAGAGGAGGTTTTGTGTTGCCCAGGAACAATATGTTGCTATAGTGCAATATAGGTGAAGACGAAACTTCTCCTCCGGGACAGGATAGTGTTCCGGCATTGCATGGTGGAACGGACTGTCTGGCTGCTTCCCCAG
>JBFLYY010000282.1:0-3969 GCA_040756495.1 Thermodesulfobacteriota bacterium
GCAGGGTGGCGCGGGCCGGCGGTTTCGGCACGAGGCGGAGGGTGATGGCGGTGATGATGGCCAGCGTCCCCTCGGAGCCCACGAGGAGCCGGGTGAGGTCGTAGCCCACCACCCCCTTGGCGGTGCGCACCCCGGTGTGGATGATCTCGCCGCTCGGCAGCACGGCGGTAAGGCCCAGGACATAGTCGCGGGTCACCCCGTATTTCACGGCGCTCGGGCCGCCGGCGCATTCGGCCACGTTGCCGCCAATGGTGCAGAACTTGCTGCTTGCCGGATCGGGCGGGTAGGCCAGACCGTGGCGTGCCGCCTCGGCCTGGAACTCGGCGGTGATCACCCCCGGCTCCACCACGGCGACCTGGTTCATTGGGTCGATGGCGATAATCCGGTTCAACCGGCCCATGGCGACCACGAGACCGCCTGCCACCGCCAGCGCCCCGCCGCTCATGCCGCTGCCTGCCCCGCGCGGCACCACGGGAAAGCGATGCTCCGAGGCCAGGCGCATGATCGCGCTCACCTCCTCGGTGGAGGAGGGAAAGGCCACGGCGGCCGGCGGATATTCCCGGCCGGTGCCGTCGTAGGCGTAGCAGAGGCATTCCTCAAGGCTCGTGGCAAGGTGTTCCGGGCCGACAATGGCGCTGAGGCGGTCGAGGATGGCGGGGTTCAGGATTTTTCTCCCTCTGGCGATGAAAAGGCCGTGCAAAGAGGCTCACTATACTATTATAAATCGCAGACAAAACCGCAAGCACTCCGGCGTTGGCCCTTGGCTTGCGGCCTTCTTCAACCCGAGAGGACGAGTGAGCGATGCAGCAGAAGATCCGTGTTGCCCTGCTGGCCGGCGGCAAATCCGGCGAGCGCGAGGTCTCCCTGGCCGGCGCCAGGGAGGTGGCCAAGGCCCTTGATCCGCAGAAATACGAGGTGCGCCGCTACGACCCGGCCACCGACCTGCCCACGCTGGCGGCAGAGGCCGCTTCCATCGACGTGGCCTTCATCCTCCTCCACGGCCCCTTTGGCGAGGACGGCACGGTCCAGGGCTTCCTCGATCTTTTGGGCATCCCCTACCAGGGGAGCGGCGTGCTCGGCAGCGCCATGGCCATGGACAAGAACATCGCCAAGATCCTTTACCGCAACGCCGGCCTGCCGGTGGCGGCCTGGGCCATGGCGGAGCCTGCGGATATCACGAACCCCTCCCGCTTGCTTGCCGCGGTGCAGTTGCCGGTGGTGGTGAAACCCGTGCGCCAGGGTTCGAGCCTCGGCATGAGCATCGTCGATCAGGCCGCGGAACTCCCGGCGGCCCTCACCAAGGCCTTTGGCTTCGACCCGGAGGTCATGGTGGAGCAGTTCCTTGCTGGCCGGGAGATCACCGGTGGGGTCATCGGCAACGCCGAACTCACCGCGTTGCCGCTCGTCGAGATCATCCCTGGCGAGGAGTTCCGTTTCTTCGACTACCAGGCCAAGTACCAGCCCGGTGCGAGCCGCGAGGTCTGCCCGGCGGAACTCGACGCGGAACTCACCGCCAAGGCGCAGCAGTATGCTCTCACCGCCCACCGGACGCTCAATCTCCGGGGCTACAGCCGGACCGACATGATCGTGGTTGGCCGGGAGATCTATGTGCTCGAAACGAACACCATCCCCGGCATGACGCCGACGAGCCTCCTGCCCCAGGCGGCCAAGGCCCATGGCCTCTCTTTCGCGGCCCTCCTCGACCGGCTGCTGGAGCTGGCCCTGGAGAAGGGGTAGAGGGCGAACCGATTTCTTTTGAACCGCCGCCGACCTCCCTGCTATACTGAACTGGTACGCGATGCCGGCATGGTTTCCGCCGGCCCGACTCACCCCTGTTCCGGCAGCCATGGCCACACCAGCGGGCGCACAACAGAAGATCCTCATCGTCGAAGACGACCCGGTGTGCCAGAGGATTCTGGCCTCGGTGGCCGAGAGCCATGGCTACACGGTCAAGACCTGCGCCGACGCCGAATCCGGCTGGGAGTACTTCCGGCAGGAGACCCCCCGCCTCGTTATCCTCGACTGGCTGCTGGCCGGGATGGATGGCGTCGCCCTCTGTCGGAAGATCCGCGCCTCCGAAAGGGGCCGCTTCATCACCATCCTCATGACCACCGAGCAGGAGCGGCCGCGGGATTTCGAGGAGGCGCTCAAGGCCGGGGTCACCTACTACATGACCAAGCCCATCCGCCGCGACTTCTTCGCCGCCTGGCTTTCGGCGGCCGGCAAGCGCGTCGATGACCTCTCTCGGCTGGAGACCCACGAACGACGGGAGGTGCAGCGGCGCCAGGAACTGGAGGATCTCAACCTCCAGTTGGAGGAGGCCCTTACCCGCACCAACGCACTGGCCATGGAGGCGGAACAGGCCTACATCGAGATCAGGCAGATCTTCGAGACCGTGGCCGGCGGCATCCTGCTCATCGACAGCAAGTACAACATCCTGCGTCACAACGAAGGCTTTCTCGAGATGGCGGGCGCCATTGCCGAGGAGGTGCGGCGCAGCAAGTGCCACGAGATCTTCCACAATCGCCTCTGCGGCACCCCGGAGTGCCCGGTGCAACGGATCAAGAAGGGGGCGAAGCACCTCCGCTACGAGGTGGAGCGCACCCGGCCGGACGGAACCCCGCTTCACCTCGCGGTCCACGCTACCCCCTTCCGCGGCCCCACCGGGGAACTGCTCGGCATCGTCGAGCACATCACCGACATCACCGACCGGGTCAAGGCGGAGCAGGCCCTGCGGGAAAGCGAGCAGCGCTACAAGGAACTGAGCATCGTCGATGAACTGACCGGCCTCTTCAACAAGCGCCACTTCTGGCACCACATGGAACTGGAGACGGAGCGGTCCCGGCGCTACAGTCTGCCCCTTTCTCTCCTCCTTCTGGACATCGACAACTTCAAGCAGCACAACGACACCTACGGCCATGCCGATGGCGACCGGGTGCTGGCCCGGCTCGGCAAGGTCGTGGCCGAGGCGATCCGGATCAACGACCTCGGCTGCCGCTATGGCGGCGAGGAGTTCACGGTGATTCTGCCCAACACCAGCGGCAAGGATGCCCTTGTGGTGGCGGAGCGGATTCGGGCACGTTTCGGCGAGGAGGTCTTTCAGCCCACCCCTGACCACGTGGTGCACAAGACGGTGAGCGTGGGAGTGGCCGAGTACCGGGCCGGGGAGAAGAAGGAGGATCTGCTGGAGCGGGCCGACCAGAACATGTACAGCGCCAAGCAGGGCGGCAAGAACCGGGTGGTGTTTCAGTAAAACAGAACGAAAAAAAACATGAACGCAGAGGCGCCACGCCGCACCACGAAAAAATCTTTAACGCCGAGGCGCAAGGTCGCAAAGTTTTCATTCTTCGTTTTTAGGCCCTTCTCTTCGCGTCTTTGCGCCTCGGCGTTCATCTTTTTCTCAAAATCTCTTCTCAAAATAAGGTAAAAGCACCTTCGGCAGTTTGATGGTGCCGTCCGCCTGCTGGCAGTTCTCGTAGATGGCGGCCAGGGTCCGTCCCACGGCCAGGCCGCTGCCGTTCAGGGTATGGACCAGGCCGCTCTTGTTCTGTCCTTCGGGCCGGTAGCGGATCGCGCCGCGCCGCGCCTGGAAATCCCCGAAATTCGAGCACGACGAAATCTCCCGGTACTTGTTCTGGGCCGGCATCCACACCTCGATGTCGAAGGTCTGGCGCGAGGAGAAGCCCAGGTCGCCCGAGCAGAGGGCCACCACCCGGTAGGGCAACTCCAGGAGCTGGAGCACCTCCTCGGCATCGGCGAGCAGGGTGGCGAGTTCGGCGTCCGAACTCTCGGGGGTGGTGAATTTCACCAGCTCCACCTTGTCGAACTGGTGCTGGCGGATGAGCCCCTTGGTGTCCTTGCCGTAGGAGCCTGCCTCGGAGCGGAAGCAGGGGGTGTAGGCGCAGTACTTGATGGGCAGCTCCTTCTCGCTCAGGGTCTCGTCGCGGTGGATGTTGGTCACCGGCACCT
>JBFLYY010000283.1:0-21233 GCA_040756495.1 Thermodesulfobacteriota bacterium
CCATGTCGGTGGCGGTGCTCACCACGCTGTACGGCGTGGTGCTGGCCCACCTCTTTTTCATTCCCCTGGCCGACAAACTTGCCTTGAGGAGTCAGGAGGAAGAGCGGAACCGGCGGCTCATCATCGGCGGGGTGCTCGGCATCCTGAAGGGGTTGAACCCCCGGGTCATGGAGGAGTTCCTGGAGACCTTCCTGCCCCCGAAACAGCGCAAGAACCGGCTGCTTGCGGCCGGAGGGCGCCCGGATCTGACACGATGAACGCCGAGAGCCCGAAAAAAAAGCGGCCCCACGGCGGGGCGCCGGCCTGGATGGTCACCTTTGGCGACATGATGTCGCTGATGCTCTGTTTTTTCATCCTGCTCCTCTCCTTTTCCAACATGGACCGGCCCAGTTTCGAGAAGGTCTCCGGTTCCATGCGCGAGGCATTCGGCGTGCAGCGGGAGATCATCTCCTTCGAGCCGCCCATCGGCGAGCAGATCATCGTCCCCCAACCGGAATCCCCTCTTGTCGGGCTTCAGAGACAGATGACCGAGGCATTCAAAGACCTGATCGACCAGGGCGCGATCACCGTGGAGAGGCACGGGGATCAGGTCACCGTGCGGATGCGCGATTCCCTGGCCTTCGATTCCGGCCGGGCGGAGATCAAGGAAGGGTTCAAGCCGCTGCTCGACAAGGTGGCCGCGGCCCTGGCGCAGACCGAAGCGGTGCTTCTGGTGGGGGGGCATACCGACAACGTGCCGCTGCGGGCCGATGCGCCTTTCTCTTCGAACTGGAGCCTTTCCGCAGCCCGGGCGGTGCAGGTGGTGGAGTATCTCGCCAGCCAGCACCGGCTTCCGGCCCATCGCCTCTCGGCAGTGGGCTATGCCGATGGCGAGCCGGTGGCGAGCAACGCCACCGAGGAGGGGCGGGCCCAGAATCGGCGGGTCGAGTTCCGGATCACCACCCGTCAGGGCGCGCAGAATCGTTGAGCACGGTGCAGGCGGGTTGAGGGGGGGAGACGGTATGCCACACGAATCTTCAGGCAGGGTAACGGACGTATGACAGCGGAAATGAACCGGCGCGGGTCGGTACGCATTGCGGATCGGGTGCTGCTCGCGGTCAAACGGGTGGCGAAAGAGCGCTATGAGGCGGTGGCGGCGGACTACCGGCACGGCATCTCCCTCTACAACCAGGAGGGGCTGGCCGACATCCAGATGTTTGTCGGCGCGCAAGGGGCTTTGAGCCGCCTCAAGGAGCGGGATGCCGACCTGGCCGATTTCCTGCGCCATCTCGACAACAAGCTCAATCTGGTGCTCCAGCGGGTGCAGGCCGAACGTACGCCGCTGGACGATCTGAGGCTCCAGAAGGTGAACCTGAGCGGCTCCGGCATCGCCTTTGTGGCCGAGGAGGAGTTCCGCGAGCAGGAGGTGCTGGAGATCCACCTCGTCCTCCTGCCCGCCTATACCTACATCTACTGCTTCGGCACCGTGGTGAGCTGCGAAGCGCTTCCCCGCAAGGGGCAGGAGAAGGCGGCCTTCCGGGTCGGGGTCGAGTTCACCCTGCTCATGGACGACGACCAGGAAAAACTGGTGCAGCACAACTTCAAACAACAGAGCCTCGCCCTGCGCAACCGGCGCCTGGGCGGCTCGTGAGGAACGGCATGCGTGTCATTGATCCGGCCGCGGTGACGAGCGCGGTGCGCAACCTGGCCATCGAGGCGGCCTGCGACTTGGAGCCCGACATTCTCGACGCCCTGCTCGCGGCCCGCGACCGCGAGCGTTCCCCCCTCTCCCGCAATCTCCTGGAACTCCTCCTGACCAACAGCGACATCGCCAGCCGGGAGAAGATTCCGGTCTGCCAGGATACCGGCATCGCCGTGGTCTTCGCCTTTCTGGGCCGCGAGGCCCGGGTGGAGGGCGACCTCGTCGCCGCGATCCAGGAGGGGGTGCGCCAGGGCTACAGCGAGGGGTATCTTCGTATGTCGGTCTGCGACCCCCTGACCCGGGTCAACACCATGACCAACACCCCGGCGGTGATCCACCTCGAACTGGTGGAGGGCGACGGTCTGAAGCTCTGCCTGCTCCCCAAGGGGTGCGGCAGCGAGAACATGAGCGGTCTTTCGATGCTGCCGCCCTCGGCCGGCAAGCCGGGAATCATCCGTTATGTCTCCGAGCTGGTGGTCAAGGCGGGTTCCAACCCCTGCCCGCCGGTCACGGTGGGCGTGGGGATCGGCGGCTCCTTCGAAAAGGCGGCCATGCTCGCCAAGCAGGCCCTGTTGCGGCCGGTGGGCGAGCCCGCCGGTCGCCCCGACGTGGCGGAACTTGAAGCGGCGATCCTTGCCGTGATCAACGAGGAGGGGCAGGGGGTGCATGGCATGGGGGGCAACAACACGGCGCTTGCCGTCCATGTCGAGATCTATCCCTCCCACATCGCCAGCCTGCCGGTGGCGGTGAACATCCAGTGCCATGCCCACCGGCACAAGGAGGTCATCCTGTAGCCATGTCGCTCCTGCGCTTTGAGCCCAAATTCTTTGCCGATCTGATCAAGGTGACTCTGCCCTTCACACCGGAGACCCTGGCCGGGCTTGAGGCCGGCGAGCTGGTGAGCCTGAGCGGCGTGCTCTACACCGGTCGCGATCAGACCCACCGCCGCCTCTGCGCCCTGCTTGAGCAGGGCGAGCCCCTGCCGGTCGATCTCCGCGGCCAGCTTCTCTACTATGTTGGCCCCACCCCGGCGAAACCGGGGCAGGTGATCGGTGCGGCGGGGCCGACCACCAGCTACCGCATGGACAGCTATACCCCGCAGCTCCTGGCCCTGGGGCTTGCGGCGACCATGGGCAAGGGGGCGCGCTCCTGGGCGGTGCGCCAGGCCATGCGCCAGGAGGGGGCGATCTACCTTGCCACCATCGGCGGTGCCGGGGCGCTGCTTTCGAAGTGCATCAAGAAGAGCGAGCTGGTCGCCTTTCCCGATGCCGGGCCCGAGGCGCTCTTTCGCTTTGAGGTGGAAGGGTTCCCGGCGGTGGTGATCAACGATGTTGCCGGTCGGGATTACTACGAGATGGTGGCGCAAAAAAGGGGGAGCTGAAAAGCTCCCCCTGGTTGGTGCGAACGGCAGGTCTGTAAGCGGTTACTTCGTCTTGGCCGTCGGAGTGAAGATGTTGACCCCCTTGAGCAGGGTCAGCGCCGCCTGGAGTTGCTGGTCCTTGGTGATGTCGTCCTCCGCCTTTCGGCCCTTGCCCTTTTCCGGCCTGGTCTCTTCGGCGGCAGGCTCCTCCTTCTTGAGCCCCTCTTCTTCCTTTTCCTCCATCTGGCCGTTGCTGATGTGGTGCCTGAGATCCTTTTCGCGGAGGAGCTTGCGTTTCTGCGGGGTGGGCGGCGCCAGTTCGTCTTCCTCGTCCTCCTGGTTCTGCACCACCACGTCGGGGGTGATGCCCTTGGCCTGGATCGACTCGCCGCTCGGCGTGTAGTAGCGCGCCGTGGTGAGCCTGAGGCCGGAGCCGTCGTTCATCGGGATGATGGTCTGCACCGACCCCTTGCCGAATGTCTGGGTGCCGAGGATGACTGCCCGCTTGTGATCCTTCAGGGCGCCGGCCACGATCTCCGAGGCGCTGGCGCTGCCTTCGTTGACCAGTACGACGATGGGGAACTTGTAGACCTCCTGGTCGGGTTCCGCCTCGAAGACCATGTTCTGGTCCTTGATCCGCCCCTTGGTGGAGACGATGACCCCCTTGTCGAGGAAGACGTCGGACAGGCGCACGGCCTGGTCGAGGAGACCGCCGGGATTGTTGCGCAGGTCGATGACGAGTCCCTTGATCGGCCCGCCTTTTTCAAAGTCCTTCAACGCCTTCTGGAAGTCGCGGGTGGTCTTGGCCTGGAACTGCACGACCCGGATGTAGGGAAAGCCCGGTTCCAGCAGCTTCGATTTGACGCTGACAATGGGGATCACGTCGCGGACGATGGTCACGTCGCGGAGATCTCCCCAGCCCTCGCGGTGGATCGAGATCGTCACCTTGCTGCCCTTGGGACCGCGCAGTCTCTTCACCGCCTCGTTGATGGAGAGATCCTTGGTCGGTTCGCCGTCGATCTTGATGATCTTGTCGCCGGCCTTGAGTCCCTTCTGGAAGGCCGGCGTGCCCTCGATGGGGGAGATGACGGTGAGGATGCCGTCGCGCATGGAGATCTCGATGCCGATGCCGGAGAAGCTGCCCTTGGTCTCGACCTGCAGCTCTTTGTATTCGTCGGGCTTCAGGTAGGAGGAGTGGGGATCGAGGTCGTTGAGCATCCCCTTGATGGCCCCTTGAATCGCCGTCTCGATGCTGACCTCCTCCACATAGTTTTCCTGGATCAGGCTCAACACGTTGGAGAAGGTTTCAAGGCTCTTGTAGGCGTCCTGGGTCTTGGCGGAGACGCGGGTGGGGTGCTCCCACAGGGCCATGGTCAGGAGGACCACGATGAGGGCGAAGGGGATGGAGAGCCGTTTCAGGAGGGTCTTCTTTTGCTCGGTCATAAAAGGCGATCCGTGCCGCCTGCGGCGGCAGAGTGGGGTCTGTGGCGCCGGTCACTGTGCGTGGCCGATATTTCCTTTAATTTTCGTATGGTAGCACGTCCGGTGGTTTCCGACAACGATTTTCCCAAGGTTTTTCCAGCTGATACCGTGCGGAAGGGGCGGATCAACGGCGGGTGGCGGTAATCCGCAGCTTGGCGTTGTTGACCCAGTGGAGGGGGTTTTCCGGCGTGGTGCCGCGGCGGATCTCGAAATGGAGCCCCTCGCCGGCCACCTCCTCCTGGTCGCTCATGGTGGCGACGATCTCGCCGCGGCTCACCGGGTCGCCTTCCTTTTTGTGCAGTTCCGCCACCCGCGACATCAGGCTGAAATAGTGGTCGCCGTGGTCGATGATGATGAGGGTGCCGTAACCGCGCAGCACGCCGGCATAGGCGACCTTGCCGTCGTAGATGGCCCGCACCGGGCTGCCGGGGGCGGTCTTGATGTCGATGCCGTTCTGCACGGTGGCGATGCCGAACTTGCCCTTGCTGTTGGCGCCGAATTTGGTGGTGACGGTACCGCCGACCGGCGGGTCGAGGCGGCCCCTGCTGGCGGCAAAACCGCCGCCGGACGCGGGCGCTTTTCTGCCGGTGGCCTCGCGGGTCGGTGCCTTCCCGCGTTCCGCGGCCTCGCGCTTCAGCTTTTCCATGGTGGTGTTGAGTTGCCGGGCCGCCTCCTCGATCTCTTCCAATGCCCGTTGATAGAGCTTCTTCTCGGTCTTGACCCGGTGCAGGAGGGCGGCCCGCTGGCCCTTGGTCGCGGCCAGTTGCTCCTCCTGGCTCTTGACCGCGGCGATGGTGTCGACCAGGTTTTGCTTTCCCTCCTCAAGGCCGCGCTGGGCCTCGGCGAGTTGAAGGATCTTCGAGCGGTACTCGCTCACCGCCTCCCGGTCGTAGCGGATCAGACAGCGGAAATATTCGTCGAAGTTGAGCAGGTCGGGCAGCGATTCCCGGGCGAAGAGGACGTTCAAGGCACCGAGAGGGCCCATGCGGTAAAAGGCGGCCAACCGTTCCTGAATATGACTCCTGCTGCCCTCCTTGGCCGTTCTGGCGCTCTCCAGTTCCAGCTCTTTTTCGGCGATCATTTTTTCGTGGCGGGCCAGATCGCCCTGCATCTCCTTGAGGCGGCCGCGCTCCTGCCGAAGCTTCGACTCCAGGGATTCCATTTCGGCCAGCAGCCCCTCCTCCTTCTGTCTGGTCTCCTTCACCCGGGCGCGCTGCCCTTCGAGCCCCTGCCGCAGCCGTTCCATCTTCTTCTGCTGCTCGCCCAGCCGGCGATCGAGGGCGGTGTCGGCATCGGTCCCGCCCGCCGGGGGCGGGATCAGGAGCAGGCAGCAGAGGATGGCCGGGGCGAGGAGTCGTTTCACGGCAGCCTAGATGCGGAGGAATCTGCGGATGGAGAAGGTGGTGCCGGCCGCGCAGAGCAGCACGCTCACCATCAGGATGATCGCCATCATCAGCGGCGAGAAGAAGCGGAAGTCGAAGAGGTTCAGCAACCCCGGCCCGCTGAATTTCTGCGCGATCCAGTGGAAGAGCAAATAGAGGGCATAGAGGCCAAGGCCGGAGCCGAGCAAGCCCTGGAGGATGCCTTCGACGAGCAGCGGGCCGCGGATGTAGAAACTGCTCGCCCCGAGCAGCCGGAGGATTTCCAGTTCCTCCTGGCGGGCGATGACGGTGAGCCGGATGGTGTAGGAGACGATGAAGGTCATGCTGAGGATGAGGAGCGCGCCGCTCATGAGGACGATGATCTGCAGCAGGTTGGTGAAGTAGCTGAAACGCTGCAGCCAGCCATGGCCGTACTGCACCTTGGCGGCGCCGGGCAGGGTGTGGAGGTAGCGGGCGAACTCCTCGACCCGGGCGAGGTTTTTCAGGTTTTTTTGGGGATAGACCTCGATGGAGGGCGGCAGAAAGCTGGGGCCCAGGTCGGCCAGCACGTCGCGGTCGTTGCCGAGCTGCTTCGCGAGCCGGTTGTACGCCTCCTGGCGGGAGACAAAGGCGATCCTGTCCACCTCGCTGAATTCGCGGATCTTGCGTTCGATCTGCGGCCGCAGTTCGGGTACGGGCTCCTCGTCGAGATAGACGATGATCCGGATGTCGTCGCCGAGCCGGTCGCTGGCCCGGAGCATGTTCATATAGACCAGGAAGAAGAAGGAGAAGATCAGCACCGAAAGAACCACGGTGAGCAGGGTCATGAGCTGGGTGCCCCAGGTCTGCCGGTAGTTGCGGCCGACCTGACGGAGAAGCATGGCGAGCTGTTTCATCGGGCGTTCTCCTCTTCGCTCTCTTCCCCGCCTGGAGGGGTGCGGTCGAGGTCGAAATCGTCGCCGTCGTCGTCCGGAACGAGGGTTCCGCCGGCCTCTTCCTCCTGTGCCGGAACCGCGATGCTCTCGTAGTCAAAGGGGGGATAGGATTCGTCCACCAGCTGTTCGGCGGCGGGTTCGATCAGGGTGCCGTGCACCAGCCGGAGCACCCGGTGGTTGGTGTCGCGGTAGATCGAGGCGTCGTGGGTGGCCACCACGATGGTGGAGCCTTCGGCGTTCAAGGCGTTGAAAAGGTTCACCACCCGGCCGGCGGCGGCGGCATCGAGGTTGCCGGTTGGTTCGTCCGCCAGCAGCAGCGGCGGTTTGTTGGCCGCGGCCCGGGCCAGGGCCACCCGCTGCTGTTCGCCGCGGGAGAGCTTGCCCACCAGTTTGTCCCGCTTGTCGGCGATGCCGAGCATCTCGAGCAGTTCTTCGGCCCGGCGCTTGATCGCCTGCCGGCCCTGGTAGGCCACCTCCATGGCCATGGCGATGTTCTGGAGTGCCGTCTGTTTCGGCAGCAGTCGGAAGTCCTGGTAGGCGACGCCGATCTTCTGCCGCATTTTCTGGATGCCGGAGGGGCGAACCCGCGCGAGGTTGCGGCCGGCCACCTCCACCACCCCGGAGGTGGGGGATTCGATGTTGCACATCAGTTTGAGCATGGTGGTCTTGCCGGCGCCGCTCATGCCGGTGAGGAAGAGCATCTCGCCGCGCAGGACCGAGAGCGAGACCTCCTGCAGGGCCACCACGTCGGGCGGATAGACCTTGGTCACCTTGATGAGTTCCACAACCGATCGGCCTGGGGCATCTGTCTCGATCACGCGTCTCTCCTTGCTGGAACCTGGCGGAAAACCTCAATCCACTTTCCTTTTTAACGAGTAACAGATGAATAATACAGAAAAAAAAGTTTGTGGTGAAAAAAAATTGACACTTTTTTCCGGGCTGATGTATACCAGATAACATAACATTCGAAATTCATTCAAAGAAAATGGCGCGTCCGCCCAGAGCCCGAGGCCCCATGCCCAAACGATCCTTCCTGACCGTTGCCGCTTCCCCTGCCACTCTTTCGGAACTCTTGAAAAAAATTGGAAAAAAATGGGGAGCCGTGGCCACGGTGGCAACACCGGCGGCGGCCGCCGCCTGGCTTGAGACCAACCCGTGCGACGCGGTCTTTTTCCACGCCCCTGCCGGACTCGGCGAGGAGGCCTTCTCCTTCCTGCAAGGGGTGGCGGCGGATTTTCCCTGCGTGGTGCTGGCTGGCAGGCCTTCGGTGACCGAGGCCATGGCCTCGGCCCGGGCGGGGGTGAGCGAGTACCTCGAAGCCCCCTTTGCCTGGGCCGCGCTCGACGGCGCCTTGAGCCGCCTCTGGGCCGACGCCGGCCAGGAGGCCGGGGAGGGCGGCGAACCGGCGCGGGGGTGTGCCGCCATCATCGGCAGGAGCGAGCGGATGACCAAGGTCTTTGCTCTGATCGGAAAGGTGTGCGACACCGACACCACCGTGCTGATCCGTGGCGAGTCGGGCACCGGCAAGGAACTCATTGCCCAGGCCCTTCATTATGAAGGGGCGCGTCGCAATGGCCCCTTCATCGCGGTCAACTGCGGCGCCATCCCCGGCGAACTGCTGGAGAGTGAACTCTTCGGCCACGAGAAGGGCGCCTTCACCCATGCCATCCGCACCCGCATGGGGCGCTTCGAGCTGGCCCACGGCGGCACCGTTTTTCTGGACGAGATTTCCGAGATGAGTCCGATGCTGCAGGTGAAGCTGCTGCGGGTGCTCCAGGAGCGCAAGTTCGAGCGGATCGGCGGCACCAGGACCATCCAGTCCGATTTTCGGGTCATTGCCGCCACCAACCGCAACCTCGATCAGGAGGTGGCGGAGGGGCGCTTCCGGGAGGATCTCTACTACCGGCTGAACGTCATCCCCATCGAGGCGCCGCCGCTCCGGGAGCGCGCCTCCGACATCGCGCTGCTCATCGACCACTTCATCGACAAGTTCAACCGGGCGCGGCAGAAGAAGATCAGCGGCGTGGCCCCCGAGGCCATGCGCCATCTTCTCCACTACCCGTGGCCGGGCAACGTCCGGGAGCTGGAGAACACCGTGGAGCGCATGGTGATCCTGGCCGCGGGCAAGGAGCTGACCGTGGAGGATCTGCCCGATCGCCTGCTGGGCAGCCAACCTCCTGCGGCAACGGCACAGGATGTGCATGAAATACCGGCCGAGGGTTTCTTCCTGAGCGAGGTGGTGGCCGATTTCGAGAAGCGGCTCATCGTTCAGGCCCTCGATCAGACGGGCTGGATCCGGAACAGGGCGGCCAAGCTGCTCAACGTGAACCGCACCACCCTGATCGAGAAGATGAAGCGCTTCGGGCTCATGCAGGCGGAGAACGGCGCCTGAGGTGTAGGAATTTTGACGCAGGTGGTCTGGGATGGCAGATCGGATTGTTCGCATAGCGCTGCTGCTGGTGCTTGCCGTTTTTCCGGCCGCGGCCGCGGAAGGAGGGGCGCGGCCGGCGGCGGGTGCCGAGGCGAAGCAGACCACGGCGCAGGCCGCCACCGCGGAGAGCCTCTGGCAGGAGGCCTCGACCGCTGCCGGTGAATCGCGGCCGGCCGAGGCGATCGCCCTCTACCGGCGGCTGCATGACGAATTCCCCAAGTCGGCCAAGGCGGAAGAGGCCCTGTGGCAGGCGGCGCAACTCGCCAAGAAAGCGGCATCCGAGGCCGCCGACCCCGACTGGGAGAAGGTCCGCAACCTCTTCCGTCTCTATGCCGCCGACTACCCCAAGTCGGCCCGCTATCCCGAGGCCTATTTCGAGCTGGGCATGGCCCACTACCGCATGCGCTTCTTCCGCGAGGCGCTCACCTACTTCAAGCTCTTCGAGAAGCGCTTCCCGCAGTCGCCGCTGGTGGCGAGCGCCCAGTACTGGCAAGCCAGAACCCTGATGGAGGTGGGCCGCCTGGCGGAGGCGACCACCGTGTTCCAGAAGGTGGCGCAGGGCGAGGACGAAAAGCAGCGCGTGCTGGCCGCCATCGGCCTCGGCAAGGTTTACGAGGCGCGCAGGGAGTACGCCAAGGCGATCGAGACCTTCGAGGGGCTGCTGGCCAAGGCGCCGCGCGCCGCCTTCGAGGATCCGGAACTCTATCTCTCCCTCGGCACCGCCTATCTCAAGGTCGGCAAGGAGGCCGAGGGGCAGCGCCAGCTCTTCCGTTTCGTCAATCTGGCCCCGCAGTCGCCGCGCAGGTTCGACGTGCTCTTCGAACTGGGCGAGAGCTTTCACCGCCAGGGCGACGACGCCACCGCCCAGAAGCTCTATGCCAGGGTAGTGGAGGACGGCGAGGCGGACAGCCGGCCGGTGACCCTCTCCCAGTTCCGGCAGAGCGAGTATCTCGACGATCCGCACCGCAAGCTCACGAGCTGGCAGCGCCGCCGCGACCTCAACGACCCCGAGGGCGACAAACTCTATCAGGCGGTGCTGGAGAACTACCGCAACGAGCCGATCTCCCAGGATGTGCGCCACGCCCTTTTCCTGCGCTACCGGGCCCGCGGCAATCAGGAACTGGCGCTGGAGACGGGCAAGGGCTTTCTGCGCAACGACCCGCCCGGGCCGAATCCCGGCGAGGAGGGAGACGTGGGGGCCGAGGTCATGGCGACCCTGGTGGAGGAGCTGCTCAAGCGCGGGCAGTATCAGGAAATCCTGAAGCTCTATCAGGCCGAGACCGCCCACGTGGAAAAGTCCAACCAGGGGCGGCTGCGCTACCTGATCGGTCAGGCCTTCCAGGCCCTGGACATGAACGACCGGGCCGCGGCCCTCTATTACCGGGCCATGGCCTTTCCGCTGGACGATGCCGACAAGCTCGACCTTTATTGCCGTCGTGCCCATCTCTACCTGCTCAAGAAGGATCTGGTCGCGGCGGAGCGGTTGCTGGAGCACCTCCGCAAGGTCTATGGCGGCAGTACCAAGGAAATGGCGGACATCTTCTACTACAGCGGCCGGCTCCGGGAGGAGCAGAAGCGCTACGCCGATGCCCTGGCCTTTTACGATCAGTCCCTGCCGCAGCTGGCAACCCCGGAAAAGAAGCAGCTCGCCGGCGAGGGGCGGTTGCGCGCCCTTTTTGCCCTCCGCCGCTTTTCCGAGATGCTGGTCAGCCTCGATTCCTATCGTAAGGAGGGCTGGCTCAGCGTGACGGCGTTGCAGGGCTGGTACCGCAAGGTGGGGGACATGCTGCGCCGCGAGGACAAGACCGAGGAGACGGTGCGGGCCTATCTCGGGGCGGTGGGCGAGAAGATGCCGCAGGATGGCGCGGTCGCCCAGGGAGTCCACCTCCACCTGGGCGATCTGCTGGTGCAGCTTGGCGAACTGGAGCGCGGGCGCGACCATTTCCGCAAGGCGCAGGCCGGTGGCGACCCGGTGCTCAAGAAGCTGGCCGAGGAGCGCCTGAACCAGTTGGAGATCGACCGTTCGCTCTCCGCGCTGCAACCCCTGCTGCGCAGGAAGTGAGAGCCGCACATGGCGCAATCGCACATGGCCACCCTGTTTGACAATACCGCCGAGCAGTTGCGGGAGTTTCTCTTTGCCATGCTGGAAAGCATGCCCGGCGCCGTGCTCCTCGCCGAACCCGCGGGCCACCTCATCGCCGCCAACCAGAAGGCGCGGCAGCTGCTCCACCTGGCGGGCAGCGCCATCCAGAATCGGAACTGCTGGGAGGTGCTGCAGCGGGAACTCGGGGTGACGGCACCGGAACTGGAGCGGCTCGGCCGGGCCGGCGGCTCGGCGCTCATCGCCCATCGCGAGGCAGAGGGGCAGGGGCAGGCGCATCTGCTGCTTTCCCGCAACGACCTGCAAAGCCCCTTCCGCCACGTGGGCGGCTTCTTTCTGGTGATCGAGGACGTCACCTATCCCGCCATGGTCGAGGCCCAGTTCGACCGGCGCAAGCGCTTCAGCGCCATGCAGGACATGGCCGAGGCCATGAGTCAGGAGCTGAAGAATCCGCTGGGCAGTCTGGAGCTGCTCGCCTCGCTGCTGCAACGGGATCTGGCCGCGGACCCGGACTATCGGCGGATTACCACCCAGATGTTGAACGCGGTGCGCACCATGAGCCATCTACTCGACAACCACCTCACCTTCGCCCGCCTGCCCAAGCCGGCGCGGCGCGAATTTCCGGTGGGACAACTGGTGGAGGCGGTGGCGGAGAAATTGCGGCTTTTGGGGCGCGAGCAGGGGGTGCTCTTCGAGGTCGAACTCCACCACCAGCTCGATCTCTTTTACGGCGACCCGGAACTCCTCGGTCAGCTGCTGCTGAACCTCGGCATCAACGCCATGGAGAGCATGCCGGAGGGTGGCGTGGTGCGTCTCTCCACCCGCACGCTGCCGCCCAGCCGCCTCCATCCGCCTCTGCTGGAGATCCGTTGCCGCGACGCCGGCGGCGGCATCGCGCCGGCCGACCAGATACGCATCTTCGATCCGTTTTTTACCACCAAGGGGGGCAGCCGGGGGCTCGGTCTCGCCATTGTCCACCACATCGCCGAGGTCCACGAGGGGGTGGTGCGGGTGGAGAGCGAGCCGGGAAAAGGGTCGCTCTTTTCCGTCCTTCTGCCCTGCGGCCGGCAGGACGCCCCCTGGGGATTGCACAGCGTGAGACACGACCATGCCTGAAACGAGCCGTCGGATCCTTGTTGTTGACGACGAACAGAACATGCGGGTGGCCCTCTTCGAGGCCCTGAACCGCAACGGCCACGAGGTGCAGGTGGCGGAGAGCGGCCGCATGGCCCTCGACATGATGAAAAAGGCCACGCCCGACCTGGTGATCAGCGACATCAAGATGCCGGGCATGGACGGCATCGAACTCCTGCGCCAGATCAAGGCGGAGTGGCCGGAGCTGCCGGTGGTGATCGTCACCGGCTACGCCACGGTGGAGACGGCGCTCGAAGCCATGAAGCGGGGCGCCTTCGACTACATCCTCAAGCCCTTTCCGGTGGAGGTGATCGAGGAGACGGTGAAGCGGGTCTTCGCCGCCGCCACCGCGCGGAGCCTCCCCGCCGGTCCCACGGCGCGGGTGGCGCCGGTGGCCGAAACCGTCGCCGTGTCGAGCCGGCCGATCATCGGTCGGGACGCCAGGTTCCTGGCCTTGCTGGAACGGGCCAGGAACGTGGCCTCCAGCAAGGCGACCGTGCTGGTTCTCGGCGAATCGGGCACCGGCAAGGAGGTCTTTGCCCGCCTCATCCACAACGCCAGCGACCGGCGGGAGGGGCCGTTTGTGGCCCTGAACTGCGCGGCCCTGCCCGAGGGGCTGCTCGAAAGCGAACTCTTCGGCCACGAGAAGGGGGCCTTCACCGGCGCCATCGTCACCAAGAAGGGCAAATTCGAGCTGGCCGACGGCGGTACCCTGCTCCTCGACGAGATCGGCGAGATTCCCCTCCACCTCCAGGCCAAGCTGCTCCGCGTGCTCCAGGAAGAGGAGGTGGACCGCCTCGGCGGCAAGGCGCCGGTCCGGATCGATGTCCACGTGGTGGCCACCACCAACCGCGACCTCAAGGAGGCGGTGGCCAAGGGCGAGTTCCGGCAGGATCTCTACTACCGCCTGAACGTCATCCCGCTCAGGCTGCCGGCCCTGCGCGAGCGGCCGGACGACATCCCGCTGCTCGCCGCCCATTTCGTCGAGAAGTATTCCGGCCAGTACGGCCGGCCGGCCAAGAGGCTTTCGCCGGCGGCTCTGGTCCGCTTCCTCTCCTACGAGTGGCCGGGCAACGTGCGCGAGATGGAGAACATGATCGAGCGGGCGGTGCTGCTCGGCGTGGATCCGGAACTTGAGCCCTGGGATTTCTGGGAGGAGGTGGAGCGGCCGGCCGACATGGCGCCAGCGGCCGCCTGTCCCGAGGCCGCGGGTGCCGTGGCCTCGGCCAACGAGCAGGCCGCTGCCATCGCCCTCGAGGGCCAGAGCCTCCGCGAGGTGGAGCGGCAGATGATCATGCAGGCCCTTGAGAAGACCGGCGACAACCGGACCCATGCCGCGAAGATCCTCGGCATCAGCGTCCGCACCCTCCGCAACAAGCTGAACGAATACCGCACCCAGGGCATCCTCGACTGATCTCCCGCTTTTTTCCTCTTTCCCTCTCTGTCGCCGTTGCCTCCTTGCCTGTTGGCATCCAACTTGCATTAAAAAATCGACAACGATCCATCCGAGGAAAAGGAGGTCTCCATGCCCATCAATAAACTCTATGGCGGCACCATTGCGACGATGCGGCAGGCCCTTGATCTGCGTCTGGAAAGACAGGGCCTTATCCAGTCCAACATCGCCAACCAGGAGACCCCGGGCTACATTGCCCAGGATTTCTCCTTTGCCAAGGTCATGGAACGGACCATGAGCGGCCAGGGCGATCTCAATCGCACGCATGCCAAACATTTGACGGTCGATCCGGTGGAGGCGGGCAAGAGCGGCGAGTTCGCCAGGGAATCGCGGCCGGTCGATCTCGACGAGGAGATGGTCAAGCTCTCGGAAAACCAGCTCATGTATCAGGTCACCACCCGGCTCATCACCAAGAAGTTCGAAGGGCTGCGCTACGTCATCGACGAAGGAGGCAAGTAAGCCATGGATGAACTGACGGCAATAAAGATCAGCGGTTCCGCCCTGAAGGCGGAGCGGGCGCGACTCAACATCGCGGCCATGAACCTCGCCAACGCCAACACCACCCGCACCCTGGAGGGCGGGCCCTACAAGGCCAAGTCGGTGGTCTTCGCCGCCAAGCCGCTGCCGGGCAGCTTTCGCGACACCCTCAATTCCACGGCGGAGCGGCTGCGCACGGTGGAGGTCGCCGAGGTCGTCGAGGACAAGGCGCCTTTTACCGAGGTGTACGACCCCTCCCATCCGGATGCCGATGCCAACGGCATCGTCCGCATGCCCAACGTGAACGTGGCGGAGCAGATGGTGGACATGATGAGCGCCAAGCGCTCCTACGAGGCCAACGTCACCGCTCTCGACGCCGTCAAAAATATGGCGTTGCGGGCGCTGGAGATCGGCCGTTAACCCCTGATCCGAACCCGTCGGCCCGGTGGCCGGCGGTTACTCTTCACAAAGGAGTGCGCCCATGAAGGAAGTTTCGCTTGCAACCGTCGCCCCGGTCGGCGTGCCCGCAACCCGGCCCGGACAGCCAGCGGCTGGCGCCGGTGGCTTCGGCGAGATGCTCAATCAGGCCGTTGCCGCGGTGAACACCCGGGTGGTCGAGGCGGATGCCCTGGCCCAGGGGCTTGCCAGCGGCCAGCACGCCAACATCCACGAAACCATGATTGCCGCCGAGCAGGCGGGCATCTCCTTCAGGCTCATGACCAGGGTCCAGCAGAAGGTGCTCGACGCCTATCAGGAAATCATGCGGATGCAACTCTAACCTCACGCCGGTAAGGGGGAAGTATGGCAGGGCCCAAGGAGATTTTCGCACAAATCGTTTCGGTCTTTCAGGGGATGACCACGGCGCAGAAGCTGATCGGCGTCGGCGTGGTCACGGTGGTCCTGGGCGGCCTCGTCGCGTTGGCCACCCTGGGCGGTGGCGACGCCACCGAGTACAAGGTGCTCTTTTCCGGGCTGACCCAGGAGGATGCCGGCGAGGTGGTCAACCGTCTGAAGGAGCAGCGGATTCCCTACAAGCTCTCCGAGGACGGCGGCGCCATCATGGTGCCGGCCACCCAGGTCTACGAGGTGCGCCTTGCCATGGCCGGCCAGGGACTGCCCCGCGGCGGCGGCGTCGGTTTCGAGGTCTTCGACCAGACCAGCCTCGGCACCACCGATTTTGTCCAGCGTCTCAACTACCAGCGGGCGCTCCAGGGCGAGCTGGCCCGCACCATCCGGCAGTTCCAGCAGGTGCTGGAGGCCCGGGTCCATATCGCCACCCCCAAGGAATCGGTCTTTGTCGAGGACGAAAAGCCGGTGACCGCCTCGATCAGCGTGAAATTGCGGGGCCGCGAGCAGCTCTCCCAGCACCAGGTGCAGAGCATCGTCAACCTGGTGGCCTGCGCGGTGCCGGGCCTGACCCCGGAGAACATCACCCTGGTCGATACCGTTGGCCGCCTCCTTTACCGCAAGAGCGGGGATCAGGGCGGGGTGCTCTCCGGCAACCAGCTCGAATACCAGTTCAAGGTGGAGGAGACCGCGCGCAAGAAGGTCGAGTCCATGCTGGAGGAGGTGGTGGGGGTCAACCGGGTGCGGGCCAGCGTCACGGCGGACATCGATTTCAACAAGAAGGAGGTGACCGAGGAGAACTTCGACCCCGAGGCCCAGGTGGTGCGCAGCGAGCAGATGCTGACCGAGGAGGATCAGCGCGGCGGGCCGTCGCCCCAGGGGATCCCCGGCGCCAAGGGCGAACTCGCCACCTTTGCCGAGTCCGGCGAGGGGGCGGGCCAGGGCAGCGCCTACAAGCGCAGCAACACGACCAAGAACTACGAGATCAGCCGCCAGACCAAGCACGTCCAGGATATGGGGGGCGCGGTGAAACGCCTTTCGGTGGCGGTCATGGTCGATGGCACCTACGACAAGAGCGTTGACAAGGAAAAGGGGACCACCCTAAAATATAAGCCACGAAGCCCCGAAGAGATGCAGTATTTCGAGAAGCTGGTCAAGAACGCCATCGGCTTCAACGAGGAGCGGGGCGATCAGGTGGAGGTGGCCAGCATGTCCTTCGCCCTCTCCACCATGACCGAGCCGGAACCGGCCGCCCTCGAGAAATGGCGGGAGATCATGGAGTGGCTGGCCATGCCCATCGTCTACCTCCTCATCGCTCTTGGCGTGCTGCTCTTCGTGGTCAAGCCCTTCTTCCGGATTCTCACCACCAAGCAGCTCGAGGGTCGGCGGGTGGGCGAGCAGATCGAGGGCGGCCACTACGTCGGCGGCGTGCCGACGGGCGAAGGGGGCGAGGAGGATCTGTCGCTTAGCCCCAAGGGTCTGACCGATCAGGAACGGATCTACCGGCTGGCGCAGAGCGATCCGGACCGCGCCGCCGACCTGGTCCGCCGCTGGCTGCGTGAAGGAGCCTGACATCCATGGCCGCACCGCATCACGACAAGAAAAAAGGGGCCGAGAACCTCTCCGGCCCCGAGAAGGCAGCGATCTTCCTCCTGACCGTGGGCGAGGAGTTCACTGCCCAGGTCTTCCAGCGCCTCGACCCCGAGGAGATCAAGCTGGTCGGCCGCCAGATGGCCAAGATCGACAAGATCGACAAGGAGGATCTGGAGGGGTTGCTCAAGGAGTTCAAGAGCGACACCGGCGAGGCGGACCTCTTCCTTTCGGGCAACGAGATGCTCGAACAGGCGGTGAAAAGGGCCCTTTCCTCCGAGAAGGCCCAGGAAATCCTGGAGGACATCCGCTCCGACTGGAAACTCACCCTCTTCCAGAAGGCGCGCAAGCTCGAACCCAAGGTGCTGGTCAACTTCCTGCGCAACGAGCACCCGCAGACCGTGGCCCTGGTGCTGGCGGTGCTCGACCACACCCAGGCGGCCCAGATTCTGGCCGAATTCCCCGAAGACAACCAGGTGGAGATCGTCATGCGCATGGCGGAACTCGACAAGGTGAGCCCGGAGATCCTGGTTGACGTGGACCGGGTGCTCCAGGACGAGCTGTTGTCGGTGGAGGGCATGGAGGGCCAGCGGTTGGGCGGGGTCGAGGCGGTGGCCGAGATCCTGAACAACGCCGACCGCGCCATGGAGGCCTCCATCCTCGAAGGGGTCGAGGAGCAGCGCGAAACCCTGGCCGACGAGATCCGGCGCCTGATGTTCGTCTTCGAGGATCTCATCAACGTGGACAACCGCGGCATCCAGGCGATCCTGAAGGAGGTCAGCACCGACGACCTCAAGATCGCGCTCAAGATCACCTCCGACGATCTCCGCGAGAAGATCTTCACCTGCATGTCCACCCGCGCGGTGGAGATGCTCAAGGAAGACATGGAACTCATGGGGCCGACCCGCGTCAAGGACGTCGAGGCGGCGCAGCAGAACATCATCAAGATCGCGAAGCGCCTGGAGCAGGAAGGCAAGATCCAGCTCATGCAGGGCGGCGGGGAGGACGAGTTTGTCTAATATCTATAAACTGCCCAAGGGCGGCCAGGCCGCCGGTGGCAAGGTGCCGCAGGCCATGGGCGGAAGGCTTGCGGCGCTGCCCAAGTCCGACGAGTTCCTCTCCCTTACCGATTTCTGGAAGCGGGGCGAACTGCCCCAAGGCAAGGCTGGCGGCGAGGCAGCAACGCCCAAGCCGGCGCCGGTCCGTGACGAACGGGAGCTGGCCCGGCAGCAGGCCGAGGAGATCGTCCGCCAGGCCCAGGCCGAGGCGGGCCGCATCGAGCAGGAGGCCCGCGACAGGGGGTTCGCCGAGGGCGAGGCCGCGGGCCGCGCCGCCGGCCGCGCGGAGTACGAGGCCAGGGTGCGCGAACTCGGTTCCTTCCTCGAAACCCTGCAGCAGCAGCGGGCCGAGGTCTATGGCCGCTACCAGCGGGAGATCCTCGCCCTTATCGATACCATGGTGGACCGCCTGGTCCACCATGAGGTCTCGGTCAACCCCCTGGTAATCCAGGCCTGCCTCAAGGAGGCCATGGCCTTTGTCGTGGAGAACTCGCTGGTCAAGATCCATCTCCACAGCGAGGATCTGCACCGGGTCAAGGAGATCAGCCTCGAAAACCCGACCCTCTTCGAGGGCAAGAATCGGGTGCAGCTGGTGGAGGATCCGGCCATCTCCCAGGGCGGCTGCCTCTTGAAGACCAGTTTCGGCGAAATCGACGCCACCCTGGAGGGGTGCAGGGCGAAGCTCTCCGAGGCGGTGGAGCAGGCCTTCCTGGCGGCCCTGGCCGCCGATGGTGCCGAGGGCGGCACTCCCGCCGCCTGAAGGGGCCGCCATGGATCTTTCCCGCGTCATCCGGATCGCCGACCAGACCCCCCTCATCACCGTGGGCGGCCGGGTCAACCAGGTCATCGGCATGGTGATCGAGAGCGAGGGCCCCGGCATTCCGGTGGGCAGCATCTGCGAGGTGGAGGTCTTCAAGGGCGCCTCCCGGGTGCCGGCCGAGGTGGTCGGGTTCCGCGAGGGAAGGGTGCTCCTCATGCCCTTGGGCGAGATGCGCGGCATCGAGCCGGGCAGCGCCATCCGCCTGGTTGGCGGCCAGGCCAGCGTGCCGGTCTCCCACGGCCTGCTCGGCCGGGTCATCGACGGCCTGGGCCGGCCCATGGACGACAAGGGGCCGCTGGCCGTGGATCAGATCTATCCCCTCTACGCCGAGCCGCTCAATCCCATGACCCGCGAGCGCATTCTCCAGCCGGTGGATGTCGGGGTGCGGGCGATCAACGGCCTCCTTACCCTGGGCAAGGGCCAGCGCATCGGCATCCTCGCCGGCTCCGGCGTGGGCAAATCGACCTTGCTCGGCATGATCGCCCGCCACACCGCGGCGGACATCAGCGTCATCGCCCTCATTGGCGAGCGCGGCCGCGAACTCAAGGACTTCATCGAGCGCGACCTCGGCCCCGAGGGGCTGGCCCGCTCGGTGGTGGTGGTGGCCACCTCCGACCAGCCGCCCCTGGTGCGCATGCGCGGGGCGTATCTCGCCATGGCCATTGCCGAGTATTTCCGCGACCAGAGCCGCGACGTCATCCTGATGATGGACTCGGTGACCCGCTTTGCCATGTCGAGCCGCGAGGTGGGGCTGGCCATCGGCGAACCGCCCACCTCCCGCGGCTACACCCCCTCGGTCTTCGCCCAGCTGCCGAAGCTGCTCGAACGGGCCGGCACCTGTGTCGGCAAGGGGAGCATCACCGGCATCTACACCGTGCTCGTCGAGGGCGACGACATGAACGAGCCCATTGCCGACGCGGTGCGTTCCATCGTCGATGGCCACATCATCCTGAGCCGCGACTTGGCCAGCCGGGGCCATTACCCCTCCATCGAGGTCATGGGCAGCGTCAGCCGCTGCATGAGCGACGTGGTGACCAGGGAGCAGGTTTCCCTGGCCCACCGTTTTCTGGACGTGATGGCCACCTACCGCCGCTCCGAGGATCTCATCAACATCGGCGCCTACGCCAAGGGGAGCAACCCGAAGATCGACGGCGCCATCGAAATGATCGACCGGTTGAACGGTTATCTCCGCCAGCCGGTGGAGGAGAGGGTCTCTTTTGCCGAGAGTGTTTCCCAGCTTGAGGAACTCTTCGCCAACGACGCCAGGCCGGCGGCGCCGGTCCGGCGGTAGCTGAGGGGGCAGGGGGCGCATGGCCTACAGATTCCGGCTCGAATCGGTGCTCAACTACCGCCGCAACCTGGAAGAGGTCGCCCAGCAGAAGCTGGCGCGGGAACTCTTTCTGCTCGACACCTGCCGCGAAGAGCTGGCGCGGCTTGAGGCGGATCTGGCCCGTTTTGTCGAGGAGCTGGAGCAGCGCAAGCAGAAGCCCATGGCCGCCCCGCTCTATTCTCTCTACGTGCAGGCCATCGACCGCAAGGAGGGCGACATCGCCCGCCAGCACCGGCAGATCGCGGCCCAGGCGACCGCGGTGGAACGGGCCCGCCAGGAGCTGGCCGAGCGGGTCAAGGAGCGCAAGGTGATGGAAAAGGCCCGGGAACGGGATCAGGACAAATATCTGCGCGAGGTGTTGCGCCTGGAGCAGAACGCGAGCGACGAGCAGATGGTGCTTCGCTTCAACCGGCACGGCGGCCGATTGCCGCGGTAAGGAGGCAGGCCATGCAACAGGAAAAACGGCGGCGGATCGGAACCTTCGTGATCGGCCTGGTGGCAGGGCTCTTCCTCGCCACGGCGATTCCCTTTGGTTTCGGCCAGACGGCCAAGAAAACGGAAAAGCCCACCTCGGACGAACTGGCCCAGGTCAACGAACTGCTCGACCGGGAGAAGGCGGTGGCCGCCAAGGAGAAGGATCTGGCCGAAAAAGAGACGGAATTGAAGGCGCGGCAGCAGGAGATGGAGGAGAAGCTGACCAAGCTCCTGGCCGTGCAGAACGATCTCAAGACCAAGCTGGACGAATTGAAGGTGGCCAAGACCCAGCAGTTCAACAATCTCATGAAGATCTATTCCGCCATGAGCCCCTCCAAGGTGGCGCCGCTCCTGAACCAGATGGAGGACAACGAGGCGCTTGAGGTGCTGAAGGGGCTCAAGACCGATCAGGTGGCCAAGATCATGCCCAAGCTGGAGCAGCAGAAGGCGGTGCGCCTGAGCCGGATGCTCGGTTTGTTGTAGTTTTTTCGCGCGGATTTTATGCGGGGAATCTCAAGGCAGGGGTTGCCGGGTCCATCATCGCGCCACGACTGCGCGCGCTAATTGGTATCCGGTGATAGAAATAGGGGAGTGTCCCGAATGGCGCTAGTTTAAGGTTTTTGGGCAACCGCGGGGAGTAAACTCGGGACTGTCCCCGGCCCCATCGGGGGCTGTCCCGGAAGTTTACGGGTTTTATGCA